>PTLJ01000064.1 GCA_002938045.1 Alphaproteobacteria bacterium MarineAlpha3_Bin4 | reverse complement strand
TCGGCGGGCAGGTTTTCCCGCAGCCATTTGACGACTTCGCCCAACTGGAGATCGCCCGGGATTGGCGCCGGTTCGTTCCAAGCCAAGTAGTCATCGCGCGCGCTTTGGGTCCAGTCCCGCCAGGCGCCACCGACAGGTTCCATCGCCGCGGCGGCTTCCGCAAATGCCCGCATGCCGGCGTTGATGGCCATCTCGGGGCGATAGACGCGACCAAGTTCCTCGGGTCCCGGATGAACGTGAACAAGGGGTTGCTTCGGTACCGGAATGTCGATCAGCGTGTAACCGCTAGTCGATATTTCGCCCAGCCTGGGCCCGATAGCAAGAAGTAAGTCGGCATCCCAAAACCGTGATCCTAGCTTGGGGTTGATGCCGATGCCGACATCGCCGGCGTAATTGGCGTGTTCGTTGTCGAACAAATCCTGACAGCGGAACGAGCAAGTCACCGGCAGATCGTTGGCCTCGACGAAGCGCTGAATATGGTGGCAAGCATCGGCGTCCCAGCCGCCGCCGCCGAGGATGGCTAACGGCCGTTCCGCGTTGGCCAGCAGTTCACGCAGGCGGGCCATCTCTTTGCCTCCCGGGTGGGCCTGGACGATGACCGCGGGTGCGATCGGCGACGGCGTTGCTAAATCATTCAACATGTCCTCCGGCAACGCCAGGGCGACTGGGCCGGGCCGGCCCGAGGTTGCCAAGTGGAAGGCATGGCTAACATATTCGGGCACCCGGGCGGCCGCGTCGATCTCGGCCGTCCATTTGGTCATCTCGCCGAACATCCGGCGGAAGTCGATTTCTTGAAAGGCCTCGCGGTCGCGCATGTCGCGGACGACCTGGCCAATGAACAGGATCATCGGTGTCGAGTCCTGGTAGGCAATGTGGACCCCAGCGCTGGCGTTGGTGGCACCTGGTGCTCGGGTGACAAAGCAGATGCCGGGGCGCCCGGTCAACTTGCCATGGGCCTCGGCCATGATCGCCGCACCCCCTTCCTGACGGCAGACCACGAGATCGATCTCAGCGGCGTCGTAGAACGCGTCGAGAACCGCCAAATAACTCTCGCCCGGCACGCAAAACGCCTGTTCGACGCCGTTAGCGAGCAGACTGTCGACGAGTAGCTGGCCGCCCGTACGCTTGTTGTCTTTCTTGGCCATAATTTGCGCTCCCCGTAGCCGCAATCTTCGCTCCTAGCCTATACAGGCCCGAATTGAATCTGTCACGGTCTCGGGAGGCCCGAACTGGCGGAAAAGCAAAAAAACGAAAGAATTGCTGACTGCTATCCATGTCACAGTCACATCGCCGGGGAGAGCGTTATACATAGGCTCGAAATTCACGACATATCTCCTTCACCGGGGGCCGCTTCTTGACCCCGCATTTTTATGTCCGAAGCCCCGCCGAGCCCCGGCAGCCTGGGACTCGCAACCGCGGATGTGCTAACCTCGTTATCGAAGAAACGTATCTATTTGGGGTTAATTGCGATGACTAATGGCCAAACAACCGCCGCAGGCCCAGCATATGCCCCGCCGCCGGACGTCAGCGGCGCCGTTGCGTCGGTTGAAGTCGACGCCGAGCGCGTCGAGGGCCGGGCCAAAGCATCGTTGCTACACAAAGTCCAGAAACTGTTGCAGGATTACCCGGAACGTTCGCTCAGAGTAATTCGCGGCTGGATGCACGAAACCACCTACCACTAGCACCAGCCTGAAATACGGAGCGCGATTGACGCCAGTTTGGGGTTTTTTGCCGGCTGCGGCAGATTGGCACGGCTAAGGTGCTATGCTAGGGTTTGGGCTGTCACAGTGCTCGAACCTCTTATAAGCCGGGCCAATTTTATGACAGATCATACCGGACCACTCTCCCGCTACACCGTGCTTGATTTGACCCGCGTCCGGGCCGGCCCGACGGCGGTCCGTCAATTTGCTGACTGGGGAGCCAACGTGATCAAGATCGAGGCGCCGGAAGCGGTCGATCCTTCCAAGGGCATGGGTGGCGCCCGTGAGGGGAGCGATTTCCAGAACCTGCACCGCAACAAGCGCGGCATAACACTCAACCTCAAGGAGCCAGACGGGCTGGCCGTGTTCATGAAGATGGTTGAGACTGCCGATGTAGTGGTCGAAAACTTCCGGCCCGACGTCAAGGTCCGGTTAGGCGTCGATTACGAGCACCTGAAGACGATCAATCCGAGAATCATCCTCGGTAGTATCTCGGGCTTCGGCCAGGATGGCCCCTATCACAAGCGGCCCGGCTTTGACCAGATCGCCCAGGGCATGGGCGGGCTAATGTCGATCACTGGATTACCTGGCCAGGGGCCCGTGCGTGCCGGTATTCCGATCGCTGACCTTACGGCCGGCATCTATTGCGCCCTAGGTGTCTTGATCGCGCTCCTGGAGCGCGAGGAATCGGGCGAGGGTCAGTGGGTGCGTACATCACTATTGGAAGCGCAAATCGCCATGCTTGACTTCCAGGCGGCCCGTTGGTTGGTCGCTGGCGAGGTTGCGCCGCAGGCCGGCAATAACCATCCGACGAGTATTCCCACAGGTGTGTTTAAAACCGCCGACGGCTACATCAACATTGCCACTAGCGGCGACGCCATGTGGAAACGCCTGTGCCAGTTGTTCGACACGCCCAAGCTCAAGGACAATCCTGATTTTGCCCATGCAGCACAGCGTTCTACCAACCGCGATGCCCTTAACGCTGAGATCGAGAAACTAACGCAAAAGAATACCTCGGAAGAGTGGATCAAACTGCTAAACGAGGCTGGCGTTCCCTGTGGCCCGATATATTCCATCGATCAGGTGTTCGCGGACGCGCAGGTCGAGCACCTCGGCATGAAGCACCCTGTTGAACACCCGGATCGTGGTCAAATCAACCTTGTCGGTCAGGCGGTCAAGATGAGCCGTTCGACCCCGCACATTGGGGTAGCGACGCCGGTCCGCGGACAACATACAGAAGAAGTGCTTACTGAATATGGTTACTCGGTGGATCAAATCGCTGATCTCAGGAAACGGACCATAGTCTAGCTTATACCGCAAAGCAGCGAACTATGCCTGGGCCGTCCTCACGATGGCAACTAGAACGGTTTAGAAACTATCTGGGAGAAGGACGATGCCTCAGACTTTCCGTACAGCCTGCGTCCAGAATTGTGCGGGGCCAGATATGGCAGCCAACATCGCCGAGGTGGAACGGCTTGCAATCCAAGCTGCAACTGACGGCGCGGATCTGATCTGTTTGCCGGAATTCTTCTCCTGCCTCGATGTCGGTCCCGAGCGTTTCGAAGTTGGTGCTACTGACGAGGAGAACCATCCAGCGCTACCTGTATTCACCAGATTGGCCCGCGATTACCATGCTTGGATTCTGTTGGGGTCGCTAGCAGTGAAGACGGCGTCCGGCAAGATCCGAAACCGTTCTATCTTAATTGACAGCGGCGGAGAAATTGTCTCGCGCTACGACAAGATCCATCTTTTCGATGTTGATCTTGCCGGCGGAGAGAACTACCGCGAATCGCTTACGGTTGAGGCCGGAGAGAAGGCAGTGCTAGCGCCAACACCCTGGGGCCTGATGGGGCTAACAGTGTGCTACGACCTGCGCTTCGCCCATCTCTATCGGACTATGGCTCAAGCCGGGGCGATGTTTTTCACGGTGCCGGCGGCCTTCACCATGACCACCGGCAAGGCCCATTGGCATCCGTTGCTGCGCGCACGTGCCATTGAGACCGGATCTTTCGTATTCGCCCCGTGCCAGTGGGGCCGACATGGAAAGGCCGAGACCTACGGCCATTCGCTGATTATTGACCCATGGGGTGTGGTGCTCGCAGACGGTGGCGAGGCCGACGGTATCATTTTGGTTGAAATTGATCCCGACCGTGTCGCCACTGCGCGCGCAATGATCCCGGCATTGTTGCACGACCGTCCCTACGCTGGTCCGGAACCGGCAACTATAGAACGAACCGGCTAGAACGGGAATTCTCGAGCAACTGTAAACGTGGTCTTAGGCGTTGGTTTTCAAGCTGTTTTTTCTGCCCGTTCCAACACCGCGTGTAGTAAGACATTGCAGCCTGCAGCACAATCACGGGGCGACGCATTCTCAGTTTCGTTGTGGCTAATACCGTCCTCACAAGGGATGAAAATCATTCCCGTCGGCGCAATGGAGTTTAAATAAACGGCATCATGGCCAGCGCCAGAGACAATATCCATATGATCGTAGCCATGCGCTACCGCGCCCTCACGCACCGCGGCAATGCAATCTTCATCGAACGGCGTCGGCGGAAAATGCCAAAAATCGACCACATCGACTTCGACGCCCGTGTCATCAACGATTTGGGTGCAAAATGCCTTAATCTTGCTGTCCATGTCGCTGAGCGTATCGTTGTCTGGGTGTCGGAAGTCAACAGTCAGGAAGACACTACCCGGTATAACATTACGTGAGTTGGGACTGACCTGCATGAAGCCAACGGTGGCGCAGGCGTTTGGCGGGTAGGCATGGCCGATACGGTTGACTTCGCCGACGATCGCCGACGCGGCGACGAGGGCATCCTTTCGACGCGCCATCGGCGTTGGCCCAGCATGAGATTCTTGACCTGTGACGGTAATCTCATACCAGCGTTGGCCCTGGGCGGCGGTAACAACGCCAATAGTATTTCCCTCCGCCTCTAAAATTGGCCCCTGCTCTATGTGAAGCTCGAAATAGGATTCCGGTTTGTGGCCGTTGACCGGAGCATCCCCAGCGTAGCCGATACGCACTAGTTCGTCGCCTAACCTGACACCATCAATATCTTCCTTGGCAAGAATTTCGTCGATGTCGAAGATCCCGGCGAAAACTCCAGAACCCATCATCGCTGGCGAAAACCGCGAGCCTTCCTCGTTAGTCCAGCAGCAAATCTCTATCGGAGCATCGGTCTCAACGCTGTGGTCGTTGAGCGTACGCACCACCTCGAGGGCGGCGAGCACACCGAGGACTCCGTCGAAGCGGCCACCGGTTGGTTGTGTATCGAGATGGCTGCCGGCCATCACCGGCATCCGGTTAAGATCCTTGCCAGGACGGCGCGCAAAAATGTTACCGATGATATCAACTGTAACTTCGCAGCCAGCGTCCTCGCACCAGCGAACAAACAGATCACGGCCTGTTCGGTCGAGGTCGGTCAGTGTCAGGCGACGACACCCTCCCTTCTCGGTAGCGCCAATCTCTGCCATCTTCATCAGGCTGTGCCACAAACGGCTGGAATTGATTTGAATATTCTTCACACTCGACCTCCTATCGGTCCCATAGCCGCCCGGTAAGATGGGGTAACGCTTTGTCGGTGATGCCCAGTGGGCAGGGTTCCTCCCTCATGCCGCTAGTTGCGACTTACATTCTCTCTCGCAGAAGCTTGATATCGAAAGTATCTCGGATTTTGGCGTCAATTGTGGGATCGATGTATTGTGGATGATGATTGGCGAGGATTTCGGCGACCTTTTCCTTAGCCCGCTGGACGATGTCAGTCGAACCTCTTTCCACCCATTCCTTCGGGCTAGTTCGATCTCCGACATCGGGATAGACGTAGTCCGTCTCCATCAGCTGCATAGTCTGATCGTGTCCAAGAAAGTGGCCTGGCCCCTCTTCGCAGACCTGACGAATAGGCTCGACAGAGACGGAATCCTCGGTGACCTCGATACCGCGTACGGTGCGCATGACACCAGCGATCATATCGTTATCGATTACCATGCTCTCTAAACAGCAGCCCAGTAAACTAGCGTGCATACCGGCGCATTCGTAAATCATATTAGCGCCGGCATTGGCGGCTAACGCTTCGGTATAGCCTTTTTCATATCCCGATTGTGCGTCGGGGACCTTGGAATCTGTCATGCCGGCAGCAATACCACCGGTGATGTCGTAGAATTGGCACATTTGCGCGCAGGCCGCCATCAACACCGCCTGTTCACCGCTGCCGCCGCTCATGGCGCCGGTGCGCAGGTCCGACACAAATGGCCAAGGTCCCATGATCGCCGGATGGCCCGGCGCAATCACGTTGACGTATACTAACCCAGCAAGCACCTCAGCGATTTCCTGAACAACGGCGCCGGCGAGTGCTGCCGGGCTGGTGGCACCGGCCTGCCCTGCCGCCAGTAGCAGGATCGGCATGCCACCGCGAACAGCCGTTTCCAGGCAAGCACAGGCATCCTCGGCAAATTTCATTGGCGGCACCACGAAACACGACGACATGCTGACGAACGGCCGAGCTCGCCACTTATCCTCTCCACCAGCGACCATGTACAACAGTTGTAAAGCCTCTTCCACGTGCTCTGGTAACACCCAGGAAGAACCGACGTGCTTATTGGTCCCGGAGATGCAGGCATAGAGCGTGTTGAGATCGAGATCACGGGGCTCAATCATGTCGCGGGCGATTACCGAGCGCTGGAAGTAATGGATGCTGTCCATCCGATCGACAACACGGGCGATGTCGTAAAGATCTGCGAGGGTCGATTCCCGGTACTCGTTGGTCTCCACGTCGACCATATGGACGGCAGCGCCAGCGGTGCCGAAATAGACGCGCTTACCCCAAGGCTCAATATTTTGCTCAGGATTCCGGCTATGGAGGACAAAGTTGCGCCCGGCGGCGGCGATTGTGTCCTCGACCAGACCACGTGGGAACAACAGCCGCCCAGTGTCTGTCAGAGAGCCGCCGGCATTGGTGACCAGTTCGATGCAACTCGGAATCGCGCGCTCGAGGCCGACTTGCTCAAGTATATCAAGGGCAGCCTGATGGATGCGTTTGATTTCGGCATTGGTCAACGGCTTGTAAAGGCCACCCTCCATGCCGGGCTGTATGGCACGCTCAGCGATCGGCGTTGGAGCCTCTCGCAGTTTGCGTCGGGCGCTGCGTCCGCCGCGGCGTTTAGCTTCGATCTCGTTCATGACCGGATCCCAGAGCTACGAACCCAGACTCTGACATTAGCGCAGGCTTATTCAACCCTCAAACGATTGATTTGCGTAAATTAGGTGACGTACTTCTCCCGTAAAGGTGGAAGTATGCCTGTGTCCTGGATAAATCCCCTGACGGGGACAGTAATTTCTTCATACCAACCCCTCACCTTCGGCTCCATTAGAACCTACCACTAAGAGGGCGGCTAGTTATCTAACTTGTCGAGTTGAAGTCAACCTCGACCATGATGTTGTGATTAATCTTGAAGAATATCTGTCGCGCGCCGGAAACGGGAACAACTCGTTTGTCATGTTCGATTCCATCTTGTTCAAGGCGTGCAATAAGGCTGTCGAAATCATCGCCCTTGAAGGCCACATGATGCAGAGCCCCGGTTGAATTGCCAGGGTCGTTGTCCGTCTTCGTCAAATGGATGATGGGATATTCCTCCCCATAGAGCCAGTAGCCTTGCGTCTTGAACGGTGGACGGTAACCTACATCCAGGCGGAGAAAACGCACAAATGCGTCCTTGACCCCCTCAATGTCATTTGTGTGGATATTGATGTGGTCCAGTTTCATCGTCTAACCCTAGCTTCCCAACAAATGCCACGTTGACCGATTCTTTTCGTAAACGTTGCCATTTCCAAACTCCGTGGAGGAGTTAGAAATTCAACAATTCGTTATAAGCGGCTAGGTCCTTGAGGGGAATAGGTGGGCACGGCTGGGATTGAACCAGCGACCCCTGCGGTGTCAACACAGTGCTCTCCCGCTGCCACGCATGGTTCAAAGAAAGCAACCCATCAACCAATAAGTAGATTCAAACAATTGAATCAACCACTTAGTGTAGAATGGCAATGAGTGGTGTCGAAGTCATCAACTTTTGTTATTTTCGAAATGA
>PTLJ01000063.1 GCA_002938045.1 Alphaproteobacteria bacterium MarineAlpha3_Bin4 | reverse complement strand
GGCAACCGGTCGATAAGGTCTTCCTCACCGCTTGTCAGCCCTCTCTACATGTGTATAGTGCGCCCGCTTTAAGACTTCCTGCCGGTATGGTACCGGCTATGCTGCCGGACGCAACTTAGGCGGTTGAGAAAATCCGAAGGGAGAATAAATGCCCTACTACGAGAGCGTGTTTATCGCACGCCAGGACATCACCGCCGCCCAGGTGGAAGGCCTAATCGAAACTTTCGAAAAAGCCATCACCGACGGTGGCGGCGTTGTTCCGAAGAAGGAATCATGGGGCCTCAGGACTCTGGCCTACCGCATCAAGAAGAACCGCAAGGGACACTACGTGTTGCTCAACATCGACGCACCGGCCAGCGCGGTTCACGAGATGGAGCGCCAGATGCGCCTCAACGAGGATGTTCTGCGCAATCTCACGACCCGCGTCGACGAGCTCGAGGAAGGCCCGTCGGTGATCATGCGTAACAAGGACCGCGGCGGCGACCGCGACCGCAACGATCACCCGCGCCGTGACGACCGTCCGCGCCGTGACGACCGTCCGCGCCGTGACAGCGGCGGCGAGGCCCAGACCGATGCTGTTGCGAATGCCGAAGCGGAAGCCCCGGGCGAGGAAGCTGACTCGGAAACTGCGGCTGACGACGTCGACCGCGAAAAAAAGGGAGATGACAAATGAGCGCCCACCCTAGATCGGGGCCGAAGCAGCCTGCCTTCTTCCGCCGGCGCAAGTCGTGCCCGTTTTCGGGGCCTGACGCCGAAGCCATCGACTACAAAGACGTCAAGCTGCTGTCACGCTTCACGTCGCAGCGGGGCAAAATCGTACCGAGCCGGATTACCTCCGTTTCCGCTAAGAAGCAGCGCGAGCTGGCCAAGGCTATCAAGAAAGCACGGTTGCTAGCCTTGATACCCTACGTCCTCAATTGAGCGGCGGCCACCCGGAGAAGGACGATGACCAGGGACGCGCTCGTTGCCGTCGGCGCCGGACTTTTGAGCGCCGTGATGGCGATGACTTTCCTCGGCGGTTTGCCGGCAGCGCTGCTGCTGGTCTACCTGGCACCGCTACCGCTAGTCCTGAGCGGCCTAGCGATGGGACCAAGGGCGTCGGTAATTAGCGTCGTCGCTGGGTTCTTTGGGATTGGGCTATTTGGCGGCGTGGTGTCGGCCGGGATATTCGGCCTGGTACATGCCCTGCCGGCCTGGACCGCGACCCGGCTGGCCTTGCTGCAAAGCACGACGGCGGAGGCCGACGGCTCTGCCGTCACCGATTGGTATCCGCCGGGGCCGGTGATCGGCGCCTTGGCCTGCCTTGGCGCCAGCCTAGTTCTGGTGGCGGCGATAATGGCTGCTGGACCGGGGCTGCAAGAATTGGTTTCGACGCACCTACATCAGGTGTTCGCAGTAATGGCGCCGATGATGGACGAAGGCCATCGCCAGCAGGTCATCGCCCTGCTGGCGCCGTTGTTCCCCGGCATCGCAGCGGCCAGCTGGGTGGTCATGGCGGCCGTCAACACGACTCTTGCGCAAGGCCTGCTGGTGCGCATGGGGCGCAACATGCGACCGAGCCCGACTTACGCCGCGTTCGAGTTGCCGCAATGGACGTCTTTGCCGCTGGTCGCGGCAGCGACGCTGGCGTTTCTGGGAACGGGCGGAATGGAGTATATAGGGCGCAATCTGGCGCTGGTCCTGGCGGTACCGTATTTCTTCCTTGGCCTGGCGATCGTTCACAGCGCGACGCGGCGGATGGCGCTGGCCGGGCTATTGCTGGCCATGTTCTATTTTGTGATTGTTCTCTCCGGCTGGGCTGTCTTGGTAGTCGCGGGGATCGGATTATTTGAACAATGGATTGGTCTCCGCGACCGGTTCGCGCTCGGCGGAGGAGCGCCGCCTGACGACGACTAGACCTAGACGTTAAACGTTACGACCAGCCGGCCAAGAGGAGAATGACGATGGAAGTGATTTTGTTAGAACGGATCGAAAAGCTGGGCCAGATGGGCGACGTGGTTACGGTCAAGCCCGGTTTCGCGCGCAATTATCTTTTGCCACAAAAAAAGGCGCTACGCGCAACGGAGGCCAATAAGGCCGGGTTCGAAGCGAAGCGAGTGCAGCTCCAGGCCGATAACCTGAAGCAACGCGAAGAGGCGCGGGAAGTCGGCAACAAGATGGGTGGCACTAGTGTCACCCTCATCCGCCAAGCCGGCGAGGCGGGCCAGCTCTACGGCTCGGTCAACGCTCGCGACATCGCCAGCGTCCTGACCGACAGCGGCTTTACCATTAGCCGCCAGCAGGTCCGCCTCGATACGCCAATTAAGGCGATAGGCCTGCATCAGGTGCAGGTCAGCTTGCATCCGGAGGTAACGGTTGTCGTCGTCGCCAACATCGCTCGCGCGACCGAGGAGGCCGAAATCCAGGCTAGGACCGGTAAGGCCGTAATTAGCGAGGCTGAGCGCGAAGCCGAGGCCGCAACCGACGAAGCTGTCGCTGAGCAAGCCGAGGATATGTTTGAGGAAGGTGCCGCGCCAGACCTCTCAGAGGCCAACGACGCAGAAACGGAAGCCGACGCCAGCAAGTCGGGAACCGGGACCGAGACAGACAACGACGCAGCGGCAGACAAAAGCGCCGACAATGCCAAGAGCTGACGGCCGGGTCGGCTTTATTTCAAAAATCCGGCCTGGCCGTCGGCGAAACCTACATGAATGGTGCGCAAACGATCGAGGACGCGTTGATCTCCAACCTCTTGAAGCTGCAGGTGCAAGTTTTCCATCTGATGTTGCGCGCGCTTTACCGCGGGCTAGCCCGCGGTTCCGGCGGCTGCAGTAGATCAACTTGGCATCGCAGGCGCGTGCCAACACTGCCCACCACTACGATCTCTCGGGCGATCCTCTACAGCCTGTACTTCGACAGCGAGAAGGATTACTCCTGTGCCAACCTCACCGATCACGACTAAACGCTCGAACAAACGCAGGGAAGAAAGAAGCGCCAAATCTAGACTAAGCTATTGCTGGAGCCCGGCCTGTTTCTTCTACAACGGCTAGGGTTGTGGCGGACTGGCTATTTATCTGGCGTTTGAATGGGGTGTCGACGTCACGGCTTGGCCCTGTCAAAGAAACAGCTCGACGCATTGCGTACGTGGCCGCCAGGAAAAAGCACGCAACCCTACTGCACCACCTAAGCAAGCCAAATACCATTTTTTTATCCCCGGTATCCACAGATTTCCAGATATCGCCGAGTGGCGCATCGGACTAGCTTCGTGCAGTCATGCCAACTACGATTACGCCGACCGCTCCCGCCGAAGCCAAGAACGTCGCCAACGACACCGCGTCGGGCACCTCTGCTTTCCGTACCCTGCCGTACAACATCGAGGCGGAAAAAGGGTTACTGGGTGCCATCCTGGTTGACAACCGCGCCTATGAGAAAGCCTCCGACTTCCTACGCCCCGGCAATTTTGCACTGTCCGTCCATGGCCGCATCTTTGAGGCCATGGACAAGCTCATCGAGCGCGGCCAAATCGCTGATCCGGTAACCATGGCGCGCTATTTCGAGCAGGAAGAAAGCCTGGTCGAGATCGGCGGACCGGCCTACTTAGCTGACCTCGCCGGATCGGCGGTGACGGTGATCAACACCAGTGAGTACGGGCGCATCATCCACGACCTTTACCTAAAGCGCGAACTAATTGACCTCGGCGAGAACATCGTCAACAGGGCCTACAGAGGCGAGGTCGACGAGACCGCCTCGGACCAGATCGAGACCGCCGAGCAGAACCTCTACGACCTCGCCACCACCGGCAAATATGAGGGCGGCTTCCAGGACTTCAAGTCGGCCGTCGTCAGCGCCATCAACATGACCGAGGCGGCGCATAAGCGCGAGAGCGGGCTGGCTGGCGTCGGCACTGGTTTTCGCGAGATCGACAAGCTGTTGGGGGGGCTGCACCCGTCGGACCTAATCATCCTCGCCGGCCGCCCAGCGATGGGTAAGACGGCGCTGGCCACAAACATCGCTTACAACGCGGCCTATGACTATAGCCGTTCGGAGGGCCGCGAGGGCGCCGTCGTCGGTTTCTTTTCGCTAGAGATGTCGGCCGAGCAGCTGGCAGCACGGATCCTTTCGGAGCAGTCCAACATCTCGTCCGACCGCATGCGCAAAGGAGAGCTGTCAAACGAGGAGTTCAGCGTTCTCGCCAATTGCAGCCAGACCTTACACCAAATCCAGATTTTCATCGACGACACCCCGGCACTGACCGTCAGCGCGCTCCGGACCCGGGCACGACGCCTCAAACGCCAGCACAAGGTGGGGTTGATCGTCGTCGACTACTTGCAGTTGATTTCCGGCACATCGACGTCGCGCAACGACGGCCGCGTTCAGGAGGTGTCCGAGATCACCCGCGGCCTAAAGACCCTAGCCAAGGAACTGGACGTGCCGGTGCTAGCCCTTTCGCAGCTTTCGCGCCAAGTCGAGCAGCGCGAGGACAAACGCCCGCAACTGGCCGATCTGCGCGAATCCGGCTCTATCGAGCAGGACGCCGACGTCGTCGCCTTCATCTACCGGGACGAATACTACCTGGAAAAGGCGGAGCCGAAGCAACGCGCGGATGAGGCGGCAGACAAGTTCTCCGACCGCCACATGAAATGGGAGGAACGCCTAGCCCAATTCCGCAATTTGGCTGACATTATTGTCGCCAAACAGCGCCATGGCCCGGTCGGCCTGTTGACACTTCAGTTCACCGGCCAGTTCACGCGCTTCCACGACTACGATGCCGAACACGACCCGAGCCGCTGATCATTGATGAACGGCGCGGAGATTAATGGACGGCACGCTGGCGCGATCTTGAACGTCAATCTCGATTCAATCCAGGCCAACTACCGCCTGTTGTTGGAACGTCTCGGAGGCGTGCCCAGCGCCGCCGTCGTAAAGGCTAACGCCTACGGCCTCGGTGTCGAGCACGTGGCGCCAGCGCTGGCCGAGGCCGGCTGCAGCATCTTTTTCGTCACCCACTTGGAGGAAGGCGTGCGCCTACGCGGCATTCTCACCGACGCCGAGATCCATGTCCTCAACGGCCTGCTCGCCAGCTCCGAGGAGGTCTACCCCACGCACCGCCTGACGCCAGTCCTCAACAGCCTTGGAGAGATAGAAGGCTGGAGGCGGTTGTGCGGTGAAACGCCTCTCGCCTGCGACATCCACGTTGATACAGGCATGCTACGCCTAGGCCTGCCGCCAGACGAGCTGGAGGCGATCAAGGATGCCCCGTCCATCGTCGCCGGCCTCAACGTCGCCAACGTCATTTCACACCTGAGTTCGGCGGACCAACCCAATAGCGCCCAGAACGCCGAACAGCTCGCCCGCTACCGCCGCGTGCGTGAGATCTTGCCCCTTGGCCGCGCGTGTTTCACTAACTCTTCAGGTATCTTCCTCAGCCCCGACTACCATTTCGATCTAGCGCGGCCGGGCGTCGCGCTCTACGGCGTCGCCCCGGTGCCAGGCGAGCCTAACCCCTTGAATCCCGTCGTCGAGCTCGGCGCCTGCATCCTCCAACGCCGCGAGGCTAGTCGCGGCGAGGCGGTCGGATACGGCGCCACATACCGCTTTGAAAAACCGGGATTAATCGCTACCCTGGCGGTAGGCTATGCGGATGGGCTTCTACGCTCGCTGTCAAACAACGGCGCCGCTTACATAGGGGGTATCCGGGTGCCCATCGTCGGTCGTGTTTCTATGGATCTGATCACCATCGACGTAAGCGCGGTCGCCGAGCCGGCGAGCCGGCCGGGCCAATGGGTCGAGCTGATCGGGCCCAACAACACCGTCGACGACGTCGCCCGTGCCGCCGGCACCATCGGCTACGAGATCCTGACCAACCTCGGTACGCGTTATCACCGAGCCTACACGGGCGGTGGAGACTAAACGCAACATGGTCAATAACAAGTTCGACCACCCAGAATTGGATACGGAGGCGCCAGGATTACTCCGATTTCTGCAGACCGTCGGCAGCGTGCTCCTCGTCTTCCTGACCATCGCCGGCCGCATATCACTGTTCACCATCAGCGCTATTTCGCACTGCTTCGGTCCGCCGATTTATTTCCGCATCATTGGCCGCATGATGGCCTAAATCGGCTATTACTCACTGCCAGTGGTCGGACTGACCGCCGTCTTCGCTGGCATGGTGCTGGCGCTGCAGAGCTACACTAGCTTCGCCCGCTTCTCAGCCGAAGGCGCGATTGACAACGTCGTCGTCCTCAGCATCACCCGAGAACTCGAGCCAGGTGCTGGCCGGGCTAATGGTGGCCGGGCGTTTCGGAGCAGCGATGGCGGCCGAGATCGGCACCATGCGCGTGACCGAGCAGATCGACGCCCTGACCACGCTTAGCACCGACCCGATCAAATACCTGGTAGCCCCGCGGCTGATCGCCGGCGTCACCATGATGCCGTTCCTGGTCTTCATCGCCGATATCACCGGCGTATTCGGCCGGCTACCTGGTCGCCGTCAACAAACTCGGTTTCAACGCGGCCAACTACCTACAGAACACCTGGGATTTTCTTGAGGCGTCTGACCTCATCTCCGGCCTAATTAAGGCGTCTGTATTCGGCTTCATCATCACCCTAATGGGCTGTTATCACGGCTACCATTCGCGCGGCGGTGCGCAGGGTGTCGGCGCCGCGATAACGCCGTTGTTTCGGCGTCGATCCTGATCCTCTGTTTCGATTTACATCCTAACCGAGACCTTCTTCACCAAGTGAGCCTGGGTTGATCGCCGATACTCCACTCAAGATCAGGTTTCAAAAAGTGCACAAAGCATTCGGGCCGGAGAAAGTCCTGGCCGGGGTAATCTCGACATCGGCATCAGCAAATCGGTCGTAATCATCGGTGGTTCCGGCACCGGCCTCGACACGATCATAGCCGATATCATCGACAACTTGATCGCTGCTGTAGTCCGCAAGGTGGGCGCGACATCGCTCACAATCACCCACAACATGAAGAGCACCCAGAAGATCGGCGACCGAAACGCCATGCTCTACGACGGTCGGATCATTTGGGACGGCCCGGCCTCGAAGGCGCGCACGTCGGGCAACGAATACCTAGATCAGTTCGTACACGGACCGCACCGACGGACCGATCGAGATGACGCCCAGGTCTTAGAGGGGAGGGTGCACCAAAGACGGTTAGAGCACTTCGTTCGCCTCCTGCACCGCGCGTACATTCTCGAGGATGGAGCCGAACTACGAATCGCTGTTGCCTTCGACCGGCTACATATCACCAAAACCGACGTGATCAAGCGCCGCTGTACGCGAATCGGCAGCGCCGTTGCTCCTATTACGCGGCCCCGCTGACAGGCGGAGACGTCAACGGACCTCCCGTTCAGCCTGGACTCCGCATTTCCGCTTGGTATCGACAACTCGGGATGGTTTATTTATGCATGCTTCAGGTTAGGTCCAGTTTTGTCTGCCAGGCTTGCGGCACGGCGTATCCGAAGTGGAGCGGGCGATGCGATTCCTGCGGCGCCTGGAACGTCCTGGTCGAGGAGCAGATTCCCGCATCCGTGCCCAAGGGTCTCGGCTCCAAGAAGGGGCGCAAAGTTCCCTTCGTCGGCCTGCGTGGCAACGAGAAGCAGGCGCCACGACGCGTCTCCGGCATCGCCGAGTTCGACCACGTCACCGGCGGCGGCCTGGTCGCTGGTTCGGCGACGCTAGTCGGCGGCGACCCGGGCATTGGCAAGTCGACTCTCTTGTTGCAAGTGGCGGCAGCGCTCTCGGCCAACTTCAAGTGCGCCTATATCTCGGGCGAAGAGGCCATCGACCA
>PTLJ01000062.1 GCA_002938045.1 Alphaproteobacteria bacterium MarineAlpha3_Bin4 | reverse complement strand
CGCCGGTGTGCTGCCGCCTGTCGAAGGCTATTTCATGCGAATCCGCGAAATCTGCGATAAATACGGCGTGCTGCTCATTCTCGACGAGGTGATGAGCGGTATGGGACGCACTGGTACGCTTTTCGCCTGTGAACAGGAAGGCATCGTGCCTGATCTCATCTGCATTGCGAAGGGGCTCGGCGCCGGCTATCAGCCAATCGGCGCGACTTTGGTTTCGGCGCGCGTGTTCGCGGCATTCCGCGATGGAAGCGGCATGTTCCAGCATGGCCACACTTACATGGGCCACCCGACAGCTTGTGCCGCGGCACTCGCGGTGCAAAACAAGATCGCGGCCCTCGATTTGCTCACAAACGTGCGTCGCCAAGGCGAGGTACTAGTCGACAATCTACACGAGCGCTTCGGCAAGCACCCCAATATCGGTAATATCCGCGGCCGGGGGCTGTTCCAAGGGATCGAACTGGTCGCCGATCGGGCGACCAAGGACCCGCTTGATCCCAAACTTAAAATTCACGCAAGAATTAAGACCCAAGCTATGCAAAACGGCCTGATCTGTTATTCCGGCGGCGGCACCGCCGACGGGGAAAAGGGCGACCACGTGCTTTTAGCACCACCGTTCATCATAAAAGCACCGGAAATCGCCGATCTGGTAGACCGGCTCGGTAACGCCATCGATGCCGCTCTTGAGGGTGCCGGTGTTTGCAGGTCAGGCGGGGCATGACCGCAAGCACCTGGAGAGAGTGACATGTTGAAGAACTGGCTCTTCGGTAAAATCCGGACCCAGGCGGTGCGGGCCGGTACCAAGGAGTTGGAAACTTTCGTAGCCGGGCTGAGAGCGATGAGCGATCGAGAGATGGGCGCGCTGGTCGCCATCTCCACGGTGATTCGAGTCAACCTGGAGGCCCATGGCGTTATCTCCGAAGATATTTTGGGCGACTGCCCAGTGTCGTCAACGGAGGCCATTGGGCGCTATCAGATGCACATTAACAAGATCACCCACCAGTTCAGGAAGATGGGTTTACCTTCGGATACGGCCGGGATCACGGTGTGGTCATATACACTCCGCTGTCTTAACGTGCCCGAGTTAATGCCGTTGGGCCGGGAGATATGGGCCGAACTCCGGCGTGGATTTCCCTACGTGGAGGAAGCGTTGAAACAGGGCGAAGCCGAAAAGAGAGAGCAGTTTCCCAAACGGGTGTGGGCGAAATGGAACGACGTGCCGGCCGGGTTTCAGGTTTTGTGACCACTGCCGAACGCGGCCAAATTTGGCTGAGGTGGCCGGAAATCGACCGTTGCGTCCCTAGCTTCTTCGGGGATAAAATTTTAGTCAAATCCTCCCGAACGGGTATCGGCGTTTGGGTGCCGTGATCAGGGGTTGATGTCGATGACGGCGATCGGAGACAGAAATGGATAATGGCCAAACGGCCAATTCATCCGAAAGGGGGTGACCAGCAGACCCATACAGCAAACTATAGAGAAAGAAACGGCGTGCCAGTCTGGGATGCTAACGTTCTCAAGTTAAACTGAAATTTTTACCAACTAGGGAGTAGGGAGAATGAGAAAATTAACCGTATCCACACTGGCCTTGGTAATGGCCGCGGGCGCATATATGGGCGCTGGCACGGGCACCGCTGAGGCTGCCAAAAAGTTCATCTCCATCGGCACTGGTGGTCCGACGGGCGTCTACTTCGTTGTCGGGCAATCGGTCTGCCGTATGGTCCACAAGGAAGCTGCGGAAGGTCGCAAAAAGGGCCGTAAGCACGGCATCCGGTGCTCGGCGCCGTCGACTGCGGGCTCCACCTACAATATCTCAAACATCCAGGCCGGCGAGTTAGACTTCGGCGTTGCCCAGTCTGACTGGCAGTACCATGCTTACAACGGCAGCTCAAAGTTCAAAGATAAGGCGTTCAAGGGCTTGCGGGCGGTCTTTTCCGTGCACCCGGAACCATATCACATCATCGTGGCGGGAAACTCGGGCATCAAATCCTGGAATGACCTCAAGGGCAAGCGGTTCAACATCGGCAATCCGGGGTCCGGACAGCGTGGCACCACAGAGGTGTTGATGGAGTCCTACGGCACCAAGAAAAGCGACTTCAAGCTGGCAACGGAGCTAACATCCACCGAGCAGTCGAAGGCCCTATGCGATGGTAAGATCGACGCCTATGGTTACACGGTCGGTGTGCCCAACGCGGGCGTGTCCGTGGCTACCGATGGCTGTGGCGCCAAGATCATCAACCTCAAGACTGGTGTCGAGAAGAAGCTGGTTGATGGGAACCCGTTTTACGCTTTCGCGACAATTCCAAAAGGCACCTATAAAACCACAGATTCTGACGTCACCACCTTCGGCGTGATGGCGACTTTCGTTACCAGTGCTGATGTGCCTGAGGACGTGGTTTACGAGGTTACCCGGGCGGTGTTTGAGAACATTGATGATTTCCGTACTCTGCATCCGGCGTTCAAGAATCTCGATCCCAAGAAGATGATTATGGACGCCCTGTCGGCTCCGCTGCATCCGGGCGCCAAAAAGTATTACAAGGAGAAGGGCTGGATGTAACACGCCAGGTTATAGTTTGGCTGACACCCCGCCGTTGACGATCGGGGCGGGGCGCCAGCCCTCTTTTTGTCTCTGGATTTACAATGTCCATTCCGGACGTTTCCCAAGCAAAAATCGCAAAGCAGATCGCGGACATCGAATACACGGGCCGCAAACACGGCCCCCGCATGGCGGTCCTCATCGGTATCATCGCGTTTGTGTGGTCGCTGTTTCAGCTCTGGATCGCGTCGCCGTTCCCCTACCTGGCCAATTTCGGGATTATTTTCGGTGTCGAAGCTCGAAGTATCCACTTGGCGTTCGGTCTGGTGCTTTGTTTTCTCATGTTCCCGGCGACTAAGGGCCTGACAGAACGTCGGTTGGGCTTTGTTGATATCGCTCTGGTGGTGGTCGCTTGCTACGCCGCTCTTTATATTTATATCGCCCATGCCGGACTGGTGGAGCGCCGTGGGATCCCGCTAACCATCGACCTTATGGGTATGAATTTACCCTTTGAAACGATGCTTGGCGGTATCGGTATCCTATTGCTTCTCGAAGCCACCCGGCGGGCGATCGGCTTACCGCTAGTGATCGTCGCCGCGGTCTTCCTGGTTTATTCCATTTTCGGCCAGTCCATGCCCGAAATTATCTCGCACCGGGGTGTCTCTCTGAACCGCCTGATCGGTTACCAGTGGTTGGGTGGTGAGGCCATCTTCGGAATCCCCATCGATGTCTCGGTGAGCTTTGTCTTTTTGTTTGTTCTTTTCGGTGCGCTGCTCGAAAAGGCCGGGGCAGGGCGGTATTTTCTTGATCTGGCATTTGCTATGGTCGGCCGCTTCCGAGGTGGCCCGGCCAAGGCTGCGATCTTGGCCTCCGGCATGACAGGGGCGATTTCCGGCTCTTCCATCGCCAACGTTGTGACCACCGGCACCTTTACCATCCCGGTCATGGTCAAGACGGGCTACCCTGCCATCAAGGCAGGCGCTATCGAGGTGGCCGCGTCGACCAACGGTCAGATCATGCCGCCGATCATGGGAGCGGCAGCGTTCGTTATGGCTGAGTTTCTCGGTATCTCCTATTTTGACGTCATCACTGCGGCTTTCATCCCAGCTGTGGTTAGCTACATCGCGTTGTTCTACATCTCACACCTGGAGGCAATGAAACTAGGCCTCAAAGGCCTGCCAAAGAACACGATCCCGCCACTGGGGCCGACGTTTCGCTCTGGCCTTCACTTCCTGATCCCGATCGCGATCCTCATTTACCTACTGATAGTGGAGCGATGGAGTGCGGGGTCGGCGGTGTTCTACTCGATAATTTTGTTGATGCTCATCATCATCATCGAAAAGGTCTGGCACGAGATGAGAACCGGCGGGGCTAAAATTACGCAGGCGTTGAAGAATGGGGTCCAGCTAGTCTACGACGGCATGGTCACGGGCGCGCGAAACATGGTCAACATCGCTATCGCCGTGGCGTCTGCCGGCATCATCGTCGGTGCGGTCAATTTGACTGGCCTCAACAACGCGCTTGTCGACGTGGTCGAAACAATCTCTGGCGGAAATGTGTTTATCTTGCTTGGGCTTACCGCGGTGCTGTGTCTTATCCTGGGGATGGGTCTGCCGACCACGGCCAACTATTTGGTGGTGGCGTCAATCCTGGCCGGCGTTGTGGTCGAGTTGGGACAGGCGGCGGGATTGATCCTACCACTGATCTCGGTGCACCTCTTCGTGTTCTATTTCGGTATCCTCGCCGATGATACCCCTCCCGTATGCTTAGCCGCATTCGCGGCGGCAGCTATCTCGCGGGCCGATCCAATCAAAACTGGAATTCAAGGCTTCACCTACGATATCCGCACGGCGATCCTACCGTTCATCTTCATCTTCAATCCGGAACTGCTGTTGATTGGCGTCGACACCTTTTGGGAAGGACTCATGATTTTTGTCGTTTCCCTGGCTGCTATGGGCGCCTTCAGCGCTGCGACACAGGGGTGGCTCATCGTCAGGACAAAGTGGTACGAGGTGGTGGCGCTACTGCTAGTGACACTAGCGCTGTTCCGCCCGGATTTTCTGATGAATCAAGTGTTTCCAGCATTCAAGGAGCTGGAAATGGCGCGCTTTGTCTCCGGTAAGGCCTTGGGCGAATCAGGCTACACAGTGCGGTTCCACGTAACTCGTTCCACCGACTACGGCGACCGTTTTAAGTTGTTCCGCATTACGACGCCTGACCTTCAGACTAGGAACTCCGAAGCGCTATATGGCATCACGCTTGAGAAGGCCGATGAGAATATTTTCGAGGTTGTAGACTTGCTACCCAAGAGCCTGACCGAAAAAGCCGGGCTCAAGATTGGTGATTTTGTCACTGCCATCGATGTCGAGCGGTTAGGCCTTCCGAACAAACGATGGGCATACTTACCGGCGGCAATCCTGTTGGCTTTAGTGGTGCTGATGCAGCTGGCTCGTCAACGCCGCGCCAACGGCGTAGCTCCAACCGACGCGACCACGGAATAGAGTGTAAGGCCAGGTTAGAGACCACCCTATTTTCTGTCATGCCCAACGAGGAGAACTTGTGGCAAAAGGCGTTGCAAACGCTAATGTCCGTTAGAAGCAAAATGCCGCCATTCTTTTAGGAAACGACGGCGTTTCGCAGCCAATTCTGAAACGCGCTACTTGGTTGCGTGCTTGAGATACTCGATCAGATTGGCAATGTCTTCATCCTTCTTGATGCCACTGAATGACATCTTGGTCTTGGCCTTTTTCTTGCCCAGGAACTCACCCAGCCACTTTTTCGGCCCCGGCTTTTTATTGAGGTAGCCGGATAGGGTTTCTTCGTTCCATATCAGGCCCTTTTCGCCGGCAGCCTTGAAATCCTTCGAATACTTGTAGCCCTTGGTCGTCGCCGCGTTACGGCCAATCAAGCCTCCCAGCGTTGGGCCGACTCGGTTCTTGCCCTTGAGTGTGTGGCAGGCCTTGCACTTCTTGAACACCTTCTCGCCTTTCTTGGCGTCGGCCGCCCAGGCAGCATCGGCGGCGAGGCCGCTGGAAAGCGACAGCGCAGCACCGACGGCTACGGCAATGGCGATTGTCTTGATCTTCTGCATGCGATTAACCTCCGATTGGGGTTGTAAATTCCCGAACAGAAAAATCTAGGGGATAAACATCGATCCCGATGGCGTGGGATGCAACTGATAGCCTTTCCGGGCCCTTAGGTTCAAGCCGAAATTCTGGTTAAATTCACAACTCGCTCAATTCACGCCATATCTCATAATCTTGCCGAAATTCTGACAGCGAAGACCAGGTTCGGGCGAAAATGCGGTCGTTAGCGATTTCGTCGGAGACGACCCGCTGCCAAGCGTCGCGCAAGGCCTGCATAATCTCACCGGCCCAGCGTTCGATAACGACACCGCGTCCCGTCATCTCCTTCAGAGCCTCGAACTGCAGCGCCTCGCCCTTGAATAAGCCATAGCGGACGTTTTCGCCGCAAATAGCCTCGATGCGGACCCGCTGTGGTCCCGGCAACGCCTTCCACCTGTCGAGATTAACCATCAACTCGAACAGCGCAGCCGGCTGGTGCCAGCCTGGGAAATAATAGTACCTAGCCTGCCGCTCGGGTCCGAGCGCGATGTCGGATGCGGGCTGCGCCAACGCTAGGGAATCGATCAAGCCATTTTCAAAAGCAATGGCGATGTCGGCGTTAGTTACCTGGGTCGTCGAAACGCCAAGCTTTTCAAGGACCTTAGCGCCAAGCCCGGTCATCGCCATCGTCATGCCCTTGAAGTCGGCTGGCGTCCTAACCGGCTTGCGGAACCATCCGGCTGTGCCGGGCGCCGCCGCGCCGCAGAACAGGCTGTGGATGCCGTTCTTGCGGTAGAGATCCTGGAAGATCTCGCGGCCGCCCCCGAAGTAGATCCAGGCTAGATACTCTTTGAGCGGCGGTCCGAACGGTATGGCCGAAAACAGTTGTAGTGCCGGCAGTTTGTTGGCCCAAAGCGTTGGCGACGAGAAAGCTGCATCGATAGCGCCTAAACGGACTGCGTTGAACATCTTCAAGGGCGGCACCAGGGCCCCAGGTTCGTGGAAAGTGATCTTGAAGGAGCCGTCGGAAATACTCTCGATGTTGCGCTCGATGCGTTTCGCCAGCGCGCCCACTTGCGGCAGGTCGCCGCTAAACGCGCTCGCCATCCGCCATTCGATTGCGGCCAGCGGACGAGGCCCCGGCTGGTTTGGGACCGCCGGCGCGGCCTCGGCGGTGAGCCGTGGCGCGGACGCTGTTGCCGCAGGAACGGCGACGGCCGGAACCGCCGCTGGCAACAGAAGGGAGGCCTTGACAGCCGTCGCGGGTGTCTGCAGCCTTGGCGCGATGACGCCGTTGCCGATGGCGACGCCAACGACCAAGCCGAAAACGATCCCGATCACCACATTGCGCACGATTCCGCTTTGCCTAACTTCAACACGACGACGGGTGGGTCCGCTTCCGTGTCCCCGTTTAGCTTGGGTTCGGGGCTAGTTTCAGTCAAGAAGCTTGTTCGTCAGGTTCATGGCTGCCTAACGCCAAGCCAGCCGCGCGTGACCCGAGGCGAATACAGAGCAGTCCAGGCACAAGCGTCGATTTGCCTCCTAGTTAGCGAGGGTGAGGCTTTTCCTAAGCGCCAAGACCCCACCTCAGAAATCTGCTGCTCTCGCCGCCTCATTCAGTGAGGGGTAACTTCAACAAAAGAATCAACGCTAACAAAAGGGCACCTCTGCAAACTCAACGCTCTTCGAAAATCCCTTGGAAGGAGAGGTAACGGACCTAGCCTTTACCAACTGGATGAAGGCGCAGAAGTCAGCAGCGACCAATAAGGCACCCAAGAGGGATACGGTGGCGGAGAAGATAGCGGAAGTTCTTAAAGCCACTATCATCAAAGAGGATAAGTTTGAGGACCTATGGGCACACCATCAGGCGAGCCAAGCGTACGGGTGCCAAAGGGCTGATCGTAACTAAAAACGTTAAATCTGCGCAGTGGGTTTATCAAGATAAGGGGCGTTGGTCTAAAAGTTAGAGTGACGACCAAAAGGCCTATTGGGAAGGTATTTCCACTTGCATCATCGACAATCAACCGGGGGCTAATCAACTAGGCTATGGCGGCGGTAATTTTATTGTGGTCGTATTATATTGGTAGGTTTATAGTAGAGGTAATAATACGACGACCAAATATCATAAACATAAAAAGTTATATGGGGAGGGGAATATGATTGAAGTAGGTCAAGTATTGTTGCGCAAACATGATAATGGCGTACAAAGCAAGGTTGTTGGGCATTGCGAATT
>PTLJ01000061.1 GCA_002938045.1 Alphaproteobacteria bacterium MarineAlpha3_Bin4 | reverse complement strand
GTCGCGTTGTCGACTAAGTTAGTAACGCAACGCTCGAATGCCGCCGGGCGCAGCGATACCATGATGTCAGATTCGGTGTGTAGGTCGATGACGCCCCCCTTGCGGCGCGCCTGCGCCGCCGTCTCTTCTAGCAAAGCAGACAGGTTGGTTGGTTGCTGTAGTTCAGCGCCTTCACCACGGGCAAACGCGAGGTAGCCGTCGAGCATGTGTTCCATCTCGGTGATGTCGCTCTTGAGATCTAGGACAGCGCCTTTGTCGCTAAGCATCTCCAACTGCAACCTCATCCGCGTCAACGGCGTGCGCAGGTCGTGCGAGACGCCGGCCAACATGTCCGTGCGCTGCGCGATCTGGCGGCTGATGCGTTCCTGCATAACGAGAAATGCAGCAGCTGCTTGGCGCACCTCGGTCGCACCCTCGGGCTTGAACGCAGGCGCTTCGCGGCCCTTGCCAAGGTTGTCGGCAGCAACGGCGAGACGGCTCACCGGCTTGACCTGGTTGCGCATAAAGATAGTGGCGACGGCAAACAGGATCAGCGACGTGCCAATCATCCAAATGACAAATACGTAAGCCGTGGTGCTGAACAGCCGCTTGCGTGACGTGACGATTCTAAGCACGTTGTCGGTTAGCTGGACGTCGATGACGACGTGACGGAGACGGCTATTGGTATCAATCTGGAACGGTTTGCGAACATGGTCGCGGAGCGCGCGGATCAACATCCTTTCCATCAAGTCCCGCCCCACCGGCGGCTCTTTCGGCAACACGGCCGCGGCTTCTAACGTTGCTGTCATGTTCATGTGGGCGGCAGCGAGCTCGAATGCCCGGACATGGTCGGCTGAATCGGGGCTTTCGCGCATTAGGGAGATAATGGCGGCGATATCGCCTGCAACGCTGCGCGCCAGGCGAAGTGTGACTTTGTCCCAGTGGGATTCGAAGAAGATGATCCCGGACACAAGCTGCAGCAGCACCAGCGGCATGACGATGATTAGCAACGAGCGGCCGAGGAGGCTCTTGGGCAGGCACCTTTTGACGATGGAACCGATCCGGCCAGGCATGATATCAATCCGGTCGCAAGATGTAGCCCTCGCCGCGCACCGTCCGCAGGTAACGCGGCAATTTCGGGTCCTGTTCGATCTTCCGTCTGAGCCGGGTGACCTGAACGTCGACAGCACGGGCGCCGCCGGAGGCGCCGGTCAGTTTGATCAACTCCTCGCGGCTGAGGACCTCGCCGGGCCGCTTGGCAAGCGCATCGAGCAGGGCAGCTTCGATATCCGTCAACCGTACCGGCGTTCCGTTGCGGCTTAGCTCCGGACGATTCGGTAGGAATCGGACGTCGCCGAGAACAACTTCGCCACAGGGTTCCACAGTTACCGGGATACGGCGCAAGATGCTGTTGATTCTAAGCAGCAATTCGCGCGGCTCAAACGGCTTGCCCAGGTAATCGTCAGCGCCGTGCTCTAGCCCCACGATCCGGTCGTCGGTCTCGTTCATGGCGGTCAGCATCAGTATCGGCACGTTGCTTTCGCGGCGAAGCGCGGTGGCAAAATCGAGTCCGCTCTCGCCGGGCATCATGAGATCAAGGACGATCAGATCAAAGGTCAGGCTAGTGAGCCTGGCGCGCGCAGCGGCAGCATCGGACGCCACCGTCACTAAAAAACCGTTATCGGTGAGGAATTTAGCTAACAGTTCGCGGAGGCGGTTGTCGTCGTCAACCACCAAGACATGAGGCAGATCGAAATTGTTGGTTGACACCAGCGCTATCCCGTTGCTTCAGTCCGCCGATCCCATTACGCCGATCCGGCATACCTCGGCGCGGCGATGATATCACAAATCACGTCCCGACAGAGGCTTATTGCCGGTTCCGGCTATCGCGTCGCGTCGCGCGTCCTCGGTCCTCTTCATTTATAATCCCGCGCAGCACGGTGCAGAATCCCTCAACCGCGTCGGCCCCGGCTTCTCGATAAGCACGCGCAATTCGGTTGCTCTGGCGCGTCGTCAGCTGCGTCCACAGTTCAGCCCCCTTGGCAGTCAGCGACAACAATCGCCTCCGCCGGTCGCCGCGATCCGATTCCTTAACCACGTATCCGTCGTCGATCAACTGCCCGAGCACCCGTGATAGGCTCTGTTTGGTGATCTTGAGGATGCCGAGCAGTTGCGAAACGGTGATCCCGGGATTGCGGCCGACAAAATAGATGACGCGATGGTGGGCGTGGCCGAAGCCGTAATCAATCAGGACGGCGTTGGCTTCGCCGGTAAAGTCACGGTAGGCGAAGAACAGAAGCTCCATCGCCTGGCGTAGCTTCTCTTCGCGGAGGAACAACGGGTTGGCGCGAGTCTTGTGCCGCGAGCCAGCGTCAGCCATGGTGCAATAATCCCCACCCGATAGGGTGCCGCCGAAGGACGGTAAAATTACGTCAGTATTATTGACATATATGCCCTGAAATGGTACGAAACGCAAGAACCTTCGGGCATTTAACCGACTAACGAAAGAAATTTACATGGATAGTGCTCCGTTCGACGACCGCGACGGCCTGATTTGGTTCAACGGGGAGACGGTGGCCTGGCGCGAGGCTAAGCTTCATATCCTCAGCCACGCCTTGCATTACGCATCTTCTGTATTCGAGGGTGAAAGGGCGTATGGCGGCAAGATCTTCAAGCTCAGGGCGCATACGGAGCGGCTGTTTAATTCGGCGGAGATCCTCGGTTTCGAAATTCCGTTTTCGATGCAAGAGATCGACGACGCATGCAATGATGTACTCAAAATCAACGACATCATTGATGGCTACGTGCGGCCGGTCGCTTGGCGCGGCAGCGAAATGATGGGCGTTTCCGCTCAGCAGACCAAGATCAACATCGCCATCGCCGCCTGGCAATGGCCTTCGTATTTCTCACCAGAAGCGCGCATGAAAGGCATCCGCCTAAAGACCACCAAGTGGCGACGCCCATCGCCCGAAACCGAGCCCGTGCATTCGAAGGCAGCGGGGCTCTATATGATCTGCACCCTGTCCAAGCACGCTGCCGAGCGCGATGGTTTCGACGACGCTTTGATGCTCGATTACCGCGGTCAAATCGCGGAAGCTACCGGCGCCAATATCTTTCTAGTCATGGGCGACGACAAGCTGCACACACCAACGCCCGACTGTTTCCTCAACGGCATTACCCGCCAGACGGTGATCAAGCTGGCCAAAGCACGGGGCATCGAGGTCATCGATCGGGTCATCATGCCCAACGAGCTAATTAACGCGACCCAAGTGTTCCTGACTGGCACCGCGGCGGAAGTGACACCAGTCGGTCAGATCGACAACCACACCTTCTCGGTCGGCGACATCACGCGGTGGATGATGGACGATTACGACAAGAAAGTCGGCAAGATCCTGGCCGACGGATTGCGCTCCCCTTCCGTTCGCTCGGCCACCACCTCGTAAACATTAACGTCCTTGTAATAGTCGGTTTCAGCCAGGCTTCTTCCTAAATACTAAGCAAATTCGGCGGAGACGCTGCCTCGCCAGAAAGCTCGCGCCCGGTCGGCCGGCCACTTGAATGCGGCACGCGTCGCGAAAGCCCTGAAGCGCCACCATCCACCTTAGACGCTGGTATCCTTAGCCCGACTCATCGGCTAACCTGGGGGTTAAATTCCTTTGCCCGCACCAAGTTAAAAAAATGCTGGCCGAGTCATTCAATCACAAGCGCCCGGCCAGCCGAAAATACCGGTGAAAGGGCGATCCACAGCGCGGTGCTCGCGTGATCTGCCTGAGCTCCCCCTCGGGCGTACCCGAGACCACGAACAGCTCCATCATCTATTGCTTGTCAATTAGGAAAGATACCGCACCGGAAACCTGTTGCAGACCGTGACGGCGTACTCAACCATGTCCGAATAGCGCCAAAAGGTCGCATCGAGGGCCGCAGTTTCGAACTGGATGCCAAGGAACTCGGAGCGGCAGGGCTTGAACTTTTCGACACGAGAGGTATCCTTGTTGGCAGCGTGATGGGCAAGCTCTCAGTCTTGCGGGGCTTACCGACCGTGTTCAGCGTAAAGGCTGCGAAAACCCCAATTTTGATCTCAGTCTATTTCGCCAAGATGCCATCGAGATCAAAGAAGCTTGCCTGCGTCGAGATGCTGCTCAGTCCGCCGCATCTGATTCACCGCCAAACGCGGATTTATCCTCGACCCAGCGGGCGGCGGTGGCATCATCGATGTCGCGCGCGTCGACCCACTTGCCGCCGTCGGGTGTTTCCTCCAGCTTCCAAAATGGTGCCTTGGTCTTTAGCCAGTCGATCAGGAAATGGCAGGCCTCGATGGCGGCCTCGCGATGGGCGGAGGCGGTCGCCACCAGGACGATGTTGTCACCCGGCTCGAGCCGTCCGTAACGGTGGATTATCAACGCATCCTCGAGCGGCCATCGGCCGCGCGCCTCGGCCTCGATGTCAGCCAGCGCCTTCTCAGTCATCTCCGGATAGTGTTCGAGGGTCATCGACGATACCGTCTCGCCGCTGGCGATATCGCGGACTAAACCGACGAACGAACAGACACCGCCGATGCCGTGGTTGCCCTCGGTCATCGCCGCTAGTTCGGTGCCAAATTCGAAATCCTGCTCCTGAACGCGGATCACGGCTTTTACCTTCTCGCAAAAATTTGTTCAGCCGCCCGTTACAGGCGGGAAAAATGCCACTTCGTCCCCAGCCGCTACTGAGTCGCTCAGTTTAGCATATTCTTGATTAACAGCGACCCGGACAATAGTAGGGTCGGCGAACGCCACGGCGTGGCCGCCGCCGCGTGCCTTCAGCCATTCGATCAGGTCGGCCACCGTCGCCACCTCAGACGGCGGGTTAACTTCTTCCGAATTGATACCAGCTTTCTCCCGGAGCCAGGCAAAGTAGAGGAGTCTCATTGCGTCACCTCGCTGAACGGCAGATAATTGACCGGCTCGCCTTTATTGAGCTTGGCCACGTCCTCACCGATTTCAATCAGTCCGTCGGCCTCGACCATGGACGTCAGGATACCAGCGCCGCCGGATTTGTACTTTATCGCCACTGGGAGACCGTTGCCGCCGGGTACCAGTTTTACTCGGGCCCATTCGCGGCGTCCGGTCTTCTTCTTGTAGTCGAACCCGGCCTTGACCTGAAACCGTGGCAGCGAGGTATCATTGGCACCGGCGAGCCTGAGGACGACCGGACGAGCGACGAACATGAACGTGACCATCGCCGCAACTGGGTTGCCTGGCAGGCCGACGAACGCGGTGTCGCCGATCTGGCCGAGGGCAATCGGCCGGCCCGGTTTGATCGCCAGTCGCCAGAAGTGCATTTGGCCTAAGCGCTCGACCGCACCCTTGACGTGGTCTTCCTCGCCTGCGGAAACACCACCCGAGGAGATCAGCAGGTCGTGGTCGGGCGCTGATTCTTCGAGGACGGTAGCAATCCCGTCCTCATCGTCGGTAAAGATACCAAGATCAGTGACCTCGCAGCCGAGGCCGTCGAGCAGGCTCATCACCGCGTAGCGGTTGGAATCGAAAATGCAGCCCTCTGGCGCCGCGTCGGTCGGGTCGCGGACCTCGTCGCCGGTCGAGAAAACGGCCGCGCGCAGGCGCTGGTAAACGAGCACATCAGCGTGCCCGATGGAGGCCGCAAGGCCGATTTCCTGGGCCCGCAGCCGGCGCCCTCGACCGATGATGATGTCGCCCGCCTTGACATCCTCGCCAATCCGGCGCCGGTTTGCTCCATGCTTGAGCCCCGGTGGCAAGATGACCTCATCGCCGTCGGCGGTGGCATCCTCCTCCATAAATACGGTATCCGGTCCGCCGTCGTCGCCATCAGGCATCGGCGCGCCGGTAAAGATACGGATCGCTTCGCCGCGTTTGGCCATTCTGCCGAGCGGATGGCCAGCGGCGACTCGGCCAGTAACCGTGAGCCGGGTGATTGATTGTTCGTCGAGGTCGTCAAAATAGACCGCGTAACCGTCGACGGCGCTGTTGTCGTGCGGCGGCACGTTGCGCTCGGAGCGGATGTCCTCACCAAGGATGCGGTTCAATGCATGGCGCAACGTTACCCGCTCGGGCCCGGTAACCGGCGCCAACTTTTCCTCTAGCATGGCGATGGCGTCGGCAACCGGCATCAATTCGCCGTCAAAAGCGAAGCAATCGTCCTTAAGCTGCGTTATCTTCAGCTCCCCCGCCGAGGCCGCAATGGGCGATGATGAAATCGGCCACTGCGGCGATGTCGTCCAGTTCCAACAGCGGTAAGTCGACGCCGTCGATCGTTTCGTTGGTGGCGACCGCCACAACGGTTGAGTCCTCGGCCGCCAACAATGGTTTACCGACGGCGGGTCGGTGAACCTCGAGCTTGTCGTGAGGGTGGCTCTTGAACCCCTCAATCAAGACCAAATCAACCTCTTCCAGCCGCGCCAGCAACGAGTCCATGTCCGGCTCTGGCGTGTCATGGTTCTCGTGCAGCAGCGCCCAACGCTTAGAGCCGGTGATCAGCACCTCAGTCGAGCCGGCAACCCGGTGCTCGTACGAATCCTTACCCGGCTTGTCAATGTCGAAGTTGTGGTGGGTGTGCTTGATCGTCGAAACGCTATGGCCGCGGCCAATCAATTCTGGGATCAATTTGACCAGCAGCGTGGTCTTGCCGCTGCCGCTCCACCCCACCAGGCCGAAGATTTTCACTTTCTCGCCGCCCTGCAGTGTTGTTTGCAAGGTGGCAATATTGGTCGGGAACCAGAAAAAATCAACCGGGCTCTCCCCCAGAAGCAGCGTCCCTTTTCGGCAAATCGCGTTTTGGTGCTGGCGCGTGGTCGGTTTCAGCAATGTGGCGCAAGCCGTGCACCAAATAGTCGAATCCGGTAATCAGGGTCAGTGCTGCCGCACCCCAGAGCCCGTAAATGCCGATCTCGGTCGTCGTGAGAGGCCCAAAATCTGGGCCGTTAGGCCCAACCAGTAGGAACCCGAGGGCCAGCATCTGGATCGTCGTCTTCCACTTGGCGAGCGTGCTGACTGGGACGCCGACCTGGACTTCGGCTAGGAACTCGCGTAGGCCCGAGACTAGTATCTCACGGCACAAAATGACTGCCGCCGGCAACACCGTGAGGCCGGAGAATCTGTCGATGCCGACCAGCACCAGCAATACCGAGGCGACTAGCAGCTTGTCAGCCATCGGGTCGAGAAAGCGGCCAAAAACCGATTGCTGGTGCCAGGCACGGGCCAGGTAACCGTCGAAGAAGTCGGTGACGCAAGCGTAGGTATAGGTGCTGAAGGCGAGCCAACTGCCGGCTGGGTCGTCGACGAACAGCAACAGCACGATCAGAACCGGAATGGCGACAATTCGCGAGAATGTTAGGATATTCGGCAGGTTCGTCAGCATAGTTCTTTCGGCACGGGCCGCTCACAGCGGTTAAACGGGCTCTGCAAAGTTTTAGCGCACTATCCATCGGGATAAAACCAGTCATAAATCTTGCCAGCGAGCGTCTTGCTAATGCCATCGACGGCCTCGAGATCAGCGCGGCCTGCCTGGGAGACGGCATTGGGCCCGCCGAAATGGTGCAACAGCGCCTTCTTACGGCGCGCGCCAACGCCGGGAATGTCATCCAGAATTGAACGTGAAAGGGCGCGCGAGCGCTTCTGCCGGTGCGCGCTGTTGGCGTACCGATGCGCCTCATCGCGCAGTCGCTGCAGGAAATAGAATAACGGATCGCGGGGCTCGAGCTTAACCGGATTGCTGCGTCCGGCAACGAAGATGCGCTCGCGTCCAGCGTTGCGTTCGGGACCCTTGGCAATCGCCGCGATAGCAATGTCGTCGAGCCCGAGATCTTCGAAAACTTCCAGCGCCACGCCCAAATGCCCGCGGCCGCC
>PTLJ01000060.1 GCA_002938045.1 Alphaproteobacteria bacterium MarineAlpha3_Bin4 | reverse complement strand
TTGTGTCCATCGGAATGCATTGTCACCTCCACCACGGCAAGGCGCTTACCGAGTTTCAGAATGCGGCCTTCGGCGTTCAGGTCCGCTGGCTTGGGCCGAAGGAGGAAGTTGATGTTGAAACTCGTCGTCACCGCCAATTTGACGACGCCGATGGCGCTGAGCATAACGGCGTACATTGTTGTGTTGGCGAGCGCCATCATCGTCGGCCCGGAAACGGTTCCACCCGGGCGCAACATTCTTTTATCGAACGGAAGCCTGAGAACCGCAACGCTGTCGTTAATGCAATACGCGGTCATGCCGACTTCTAGAGCCCACGGCAGTTCCTTCGCCATGATCGCATTGAATTCATCTACTGTGATCCGCGTCATCGAAATTGCCTTTTTACGTCAATCGGCGGAATTCAGAGTGGCAGCTTATTTGACGTTTACGTTAACATAAATCTAAATTGTTATTATCATTGCCCCTGGAATGAAGCGGAAATCGTTCACCCACATCGGCGGATACCACTTGCGTTCCCCCCTCCAAACATCGAACATTTGAGCTTTCGGAGACGTTAGGCTGGCATCATGGCAGTAGATGAAGAGCAAGAAAGTAGTAACGAGTCGGTCCTGCTCAGGAGCGACGCTGGCGGCATTGCGTCGCTCATCCTGAACCGGGGAGACAAGTTCAATGCGCTCTCGACCGAGTTGATGAGTGCGTTCCAGGATGAGTTGAATTCAATTGCGGAGGATTCGACCGTCCGCGTCGTAGTCATCTCGGGCAACGGTCCCGCCTTCTGCGCCGGTCACGACCTCAAAGAGATGCTTGACGACCCGGACGAGGAGCCGGTCCGTGCACTCTTTCAGCAATGTAGCCGAATGATGGTAACCTTGACGCGTTTACCGCAGCCGGTGATTGCCCGCGTCCATGGAATTGCGACCGCAGCCGGGTGCCAGTTGGTCGCCCAATGTGACCTAGCGGTCGCCGCCGAGGACGCGCGTTTCGGTACGTCGGGCATAAATGCGGGCCTATTCTGCGGCACACCGATGGTCGCGGTCACCCGCAACCTGCCCCGCAAGCAGGCCATGGAACTGCTGATGACCGGCGAGTTCATCGACGCTGAGACAGCGCAAGTTTACGGACTGGTTAACCGCGTCGTACCGATCGGCCGGCTCGACGAGGCCGTTGCTGAATTGGCCGGGGAAATTGCCTCCAAGGGCCCCGCCTTCGTAGCCGCTGGGAAGAGATTGTTCTACCGCCAGATCGAGGATGGCATCGAGGCGGCCTACGAGCAGGCGACGGAAATCATGGTAGAAAATATTCAGATGGACGACGCCCGCGCTGGCATTGACGCGTTTCTCGCTAAACGGCCGATGCCGAAATGGAAAGACCGGTGAACGGCGGCGCACCGGAAACTCTCCACTATGAAGACGCCGCCATACAGGAGATCCTTGGCTCCGTGCACACCATCGCCATGGTCGGCGCCAGTGCTAACTGGGTGCGGCCGTCGAACTTCGCCATGAAATACCTGCAGAGAAAGGGATACCGCCTGATCCCGGTAAATCCGGCGCAGGCCGGCGACGAGATCCTCGGACAGCTAACCTACGCTAGTCTAGCCGAAGTTCCGGGCCGTATTGATATGGTCGATATTTTTCGCGCGTCGGAGGCCGCCGGCGAAGTCGTCGACGAGGCGATCGCTATGGCGCCGGAGAAAGGGTTGCGGGTGATTTGGATGCAGCTCGGCGTGCGCGACGACGAAGCCGCCAATCGTGCTAAGGCGGCCAGCCTGACGGTGATCATGGACCGCTGTCCGAAGATCGAATACGGGCGATTGTTCGGCGAACTCGGCTGGAGCGGCGTCAACTCTGGCATTATAACCTCCAAGCGGCGGAGATTTGGCCGATGAGCGACGACAGAAGGAAAAACAAACCGCACAAATTCGGCTTTGAAACCCGCGCCGTCCACGCCGGTGCCGCGCCCGATCCGATTACCGGCGCGCGCAATACGCCTATCTATCAGACGACGTCGTATGTCTTCGACGACGTCGATCATGCAGCCGATCTGTTCAACCTGCAGACCTTTGGCTTCATCTATTCGCGCCTCACCAATCCGACGGTATCGGTTTTGGAGGAACGGCTGGCTAGCCTCGAGAACGGACGTGCCTGTGTCTGCGCGGCATCGGGCCATGCGGCCCAGTTTCTGGCCTTCTTCACGCTATTTGAGCCAGGCGACGAATTCATCGCCTCGAAGAACCTCTACGGTGGCTCGATCACCCAATTCGGCCTCAGTTTCAAACGCCTGGGATGGACCTGTCATTTCGTCGATCCGTTCGACCCAGAGAACTTCCGCCTGGCGTTGACACCAAAAACCAAGGCCATCTTCATCGAGGTTTTGGCCAATCCGGGCGGTGTCGTCCTCGACCTGGAGGCCATCGCCGTCGTGGCCCAAGACGCCGGCATCCCACTAATCGTCGACAACACCATCGCCACTCCCTACCTCCTGAAGCCTATAGATTGGGGTGCCGATCTGGTCATTCATTCAACCACTAAATTTTTATCTGGGCATGGCACTTCCATGGGCGGCGCATTGATTGAATCGGGCCGTTTCGATTGGGCACGGAACGGCAAGTTTCCGTCGATGACCGAGCCCGAGCCGGCCTACCACGGCCTCACGTTCCACGAGACGTTCGGCGACTTCGGGTTTACCATGAAGGCCCGGGCAGTGGCGCTCCGGGATTTCGGTCCATCCATGTCTCCGGCCAACGCCTTCTATACGATCACCGCCATCGAATCGCTGTCAGCGCGAATGGACCGTCACGTTGCTAACGCCGAAGCCGTGGCCAAGTTTCTGGAAGCCCACCCTTCAGTTGCCTGGGTTTCCTACGCCGGGCTCAAGTCGAGCCGGTTCCATAACTTAGCCAAGAAATACCTGCCAAAGGGCGCCGGCTCACTCTTTACCTTCGGCCTCAACGGCGGCTACGACGCAGGTATCAAGCTTGTTGAGAGTGTGAACTTGTTCTCGCACTTGGCCAACATCGGCGATACTCGATCCCTGATCTTACACCCGGCCTCGACCACCCACCGCCAGTTGACCGACGAACAGCGTGAGGCCGCCGGTGCCGGACCCGATGTGATCCGCCTATCTGTCGGCCTCGAGAGCGCTGACGACCTGATCGACGACCTAGAATGCGCTCTTGCCGCTTAAGTTGTTTCCACCTCAAGCATAATTGGATACTTCGATCAGGTTGCCGTCCGGATCGCGAAAGTATACTGACGTGATCGCGCCGGTGGCGCCGGTCTTCGGCACCGGGCCGAGGATGATCTCGATGCCGCAATTTTCGAGGTGTAAGACGACGTCAGCGATCGGTGTCTCGGTGATCAGACAGACATCACCAGTCCCGGGCAAGGCCGTTGTCGCCCGCGGCTCGTATTCATTGCCGGCTGGGTGCAGGTTGATCTTCTGGACTCCGAATGAAAGTCCAACCCGGTTATCTGCGCCGAATACGACCTTCTCCATACCTAGCACATGAACGTAGAACTCGCAGGTGGTATCAAGGTCAGCGATGGTGAGGACTAAGTGGTCGAGGCGATCGATGACGATGGGCGCAGTCACGATCGCTCCCTATTCGGCCGCCGCCGGCGCTGCTTCGCGGGTTTCTTCAGGCAGCAGCAGGATAGCTGCAACGGCCAGCGCGGCGATTGCGGCTAGGATCGTGAACAGCCAATAGAAGTCGCCCATCATGTCGTAGATGGCGCCCTCCAGTATTACACCCAAGCTGGCGAAGCCAATGGCGACAAAGAACTTGATACCGTAGACCAAGGCCCGCCATTGGTTTGGTGCGTAGCGCGCGATGAGGATATTTTCGGCTGGGAGCGAACTGGTGTTGCTTGATACCATGATAACGGCGATAGCGACCAGGGCTGGCCCACCGAGCCCGGCCGCCACGGCGAGTAACGGAACCTGCAGAATATAGCAGATCAGATAAACGCGCTTGACTGGGAATCTGTCAGCTAAGTGCCCGCCGACAACTTGCATTAGGCCCGAGACCACATAAACCAGACTGACCAGAACAGAGATGCCAAACATGCCGTCACCGGCCATGGCCTGGAAACTATTGGCGAAGGCCTTCGGCAGCGCTGGCTGGATGGCGTGATAGATAATTCCGCCACACAACATGGTGATGCATAGGATAACAAACACGCGAATTATATCGCGGCGTGACGTAGGTGGAAGCGCGGGTTTGCGGTCGACCTTGCTCTCGACAATCCAACCGCGAGCGATGATGAAGGTGAAGGCAATCCCGGTGGCCGCCACGACGAATCCGGGAACGACAAAGGCCGCCCGCCAGTCGCTGAAATCAATCAGTGCGCCAGTCATCACCGCCGCCAGCGCTGGGCCCAAACCGCCGAAGAGGCCATTGATACCCAACGCTGTGCCGGTCTTGATCGAGTTCCTGACCAGCCAGGCAATTCCGACTGGGTGGTAGATCGAGGCCAGCAATCCGGTGACGGCGAGCCCGAGCGCGATACCGAAGGGCGTCGAGGCAAGGCCGGTCATGACCATACCAGCGCCGGTGCCGAGGAAAAATACCGCCATCATCCCGATGGAAGACCACCTGTCGCCGAGCCAACCGGCGAGCGGGGCGGCAAAGCCAAACAACAAGTTGCCAGCGATAATCAGTACCACTACCTCACCGTGGCTTAGGCCCAATTCTCCCTCAAGTGACAGAACAGTGACGTAGAAGATCGGTTGGAACAGGTGCGAATACGTGTGGCCGACGCAAGCAAAACCAAGGGACAGTCGGGCAGAAAGCGGAGACATCGGTGAACGGTATCCCTTGGGCTAAAGGTAATGTCCAGCGTAACCTAACGCTGGCGAGTGGTCCGGAAAGCTCGCTATTACAAGAGCCCTTCTACCGTCCAGCAGTAGGTCTTGATTATATCATCCTTGTTGGCAAGCAATGATAATTTCTATTCAATTCCGTGAAAAATAATTTCTCAAAATTCTAGTATGTCCTAATTTTAAGTCATCCAAGTCTAGGAAACTTTGTATGGAGATTGGCCATGGCTGCTGAATTTAGAATTGATCTCTACTCTGACACTCACACAAAACCATCACAGGCAATGCGAGAGGCCATGGCACAGGCAGTGGTAGGCGACGAGCAACAAGAGGCCGATCCCACCACAAACCGCCTCCAGGAATTAGTTGCCGAACTACTGGGCAAAGAAAGAGCTCTCTTTCTACCGTCAGGAACAATGTGCAATGCTATAGCTTACAGGGTCTGGTGTGATCCCGGTGACGAGGTAATCTGTGACAAAACGGCTCACACCATTAGTTCGGAAACTGGGGGACCTTCCGCCTTATCTGGCGTAATGATGCGACCCATTGACGGCGTTCGGGGAATTTTCACTGCAGAGCAAGTGCGTGATGCCATTAGACCAATTGAGCGCCATTCACCAGTCTCTCGTCTTATATCACTTGAGAATACAAGTAATTTTGGCGGTGGGACAGTTTGGCCGATAGGCGAGGTGCAACAAATTTATGCCACGGCACAAGAAACAGGCCTTAAGTGTCATATGGACGGGGCCCGTCTACTAAATGCCGTAGTAAAGAGTGGCGCCCCTTCTAAAGCATATGCGCAACACTCGGACTCACTTTGGATTGATCTCTCCAAAGGATTAGGTTGCCCTGTTGGGGCAGTACTTGCCGGCGATAATAATTTTATTGAACGAGCATTCCGCTTTAAGCACCAATTCGGGGGTGCAATGAGGCAATCAGGGATCATTGCCGCTGCTGGAATTTATGCGCTTGAAAATAACGTAGAACGCCTTGAAGAAGATCATTGTAACGCCCAGCGTCTGGCAACGAAATTATATTCAATACCAGGAATAGATGTGGATGTAGATTGTGTAGAGACCAATATTGTCTTTTTTGATGTTATAGGCACAGGTTTGACCGCAATCGACGTTTCCAATGCCCTTAAAGCTCAAGGGGTGCATATAGGAGTTGTTGGAGAAACAAAGCTCCGTGCTCTTACCCACCTCGATATTGATGAAGCGATGATAGATGAAACAGCAGAAATTCTTACAACAATTATTCAAAAACAGCTGGGTTAATCGTTGAGTTGTTGAAAACGCTTAACTACACGTCAAATATCCAAAACGGGCACAGGTATCACAGCTTTCCTGTGAGTTCGACTGGCCTGGCCGCATTTCGAGGGAAATAAGGCAAATCTTTCCCAAGAAGATGTTCCGGAGATAAAATTCCGCTATCGTTCTTAGAAACTTCTTTCCGATTCAACGCCCTAGTAGGCGTGAATCTGGTATTATTCTTGCGTTCGTATTCCATTGAGCCACCATGTTGGCGATTATAGAAATGGACAGTAAGTGAGGAAAGGTTCCCAACCAACAAGAATTGCCGTGCAAACACTTAGGGCGCTCTCGTGGCTACTTGTTCTCTCGGCACTGACGGCGTTTGCCGTGGTGTCGCCCACCAAGGCCGGTCTCGAGGTCGGCAAGACCGTTAATGTCGTTAATCAGGTCTATGCTAAGACCCTCAGCCGGCGTCTCAACCTGGGTGACGGCGTTGTCTTCCGGGAAACCGTGAGCACTAGGGAGAAAAGTGCCGTCGATATCCGGATGATCGATGATTCGACATTGATTATGGGCGAACTCTCGGAAATGATCCTTGACCGGATGGTCTACAACCCCAACCGCGGCATCGTCGAGGGTGCCATGGAGGTGGTACAGGGTGTGTTTCGGTTTTCAACGTCGGATGTCAAGATGGACTTCCGCATTGGCACCCCTGTCGCTACGATCGGTATCCGCGGTACTGAGTTCGACGTCCTGAGCAAGTCCACATCGACGGAAATTGCCGTCCACAAAGGCGCGGTCGAGGTTACCTCGGCCGCCGGTACCGTTTCCGTGGAGCCTGGCCAGGTCTACAACGTCAGCCCTGACGGCATCGGTTTCCGGAGCCACAATTCGCCAGAGATGCAGCAGGCCGTTACCACGATGCTCGCCCTGCTGGCCGAGCGTGGCGAGGACGGGGGAAGAAGTGCTAGTCAGGCGATGGCGGAAACGGCGGAGCTGTCGCCGGTGATCCAGGGCGGCGTCCGTAAAATCCAGGAACACCTGGTCTATATGGTCCTTGCCACCGGACGTATCGTTATCGAATTGTGGCCTGACCTTGCGCCGGTTAACGTCAAGCGATTCAAACAACTGGTGCGGCAACGCTTTTATGATGGCCTCAATTTCCATTACGTCCGCCCTGGTTACGTCGCTGAAACCGGCGATCCCACCGGGACCGGCCAAGGCGGCTCAGGGCAGAAGCTCCCCGACGAGATTTCAAACCAGCCGTTCGAGCGCGGCGTCATCGGCATGACCCGTAAAAAAGGCGAGGCTAACAGTGCTGACAGCCAGTTCTTCATCGCACTCGGACGCGCCCCCAACCTGGACAGCAAGTATACGGTTATCGGCCAAGTGATCGAGGGCATGCATCTGCTCGACCAACTGCAACCTGGAAGCCCACCGAAGAGGCCAGACAAGATCATCACTCTCTGGGTGGCAGCCGAGGTTGGCAACTGATCGACTGCACTTACCGGCCCTGCCGTGATCTATTCTTCTCCGATGCATGACGGGGCACGGTTATCCGGCAATGCCCTTTCGCCTGTCCACGTTAGCCGCCTTGCTGTTGGGGAGGTAGTGTTGGCCGCGGCATCTATTTCGGCGAAAACGACATGGATCAATTTTTTTCACACCAACGACGTCTACGAGATTTAGCCGCTCCACGATATCAGCGGCAGCGGCCCGCTGATGACGTTACTGAAGCGCGAACGCTCTAAAGCCACCGTCAACCCGGCGACGGACGAAAGGGTAGGCGC
>PTLJ01000006.1 GCA_002938045.1 Alphaproteobacteria bacterium MarineAlpha3_Bin4 | reverse complement strand
GAGAAGCTGGCCGATCTCCTCGATCTCCTGCCGGCCGGATTCTTTTCCGCCGACGGCGACGGCGTCATCCTTTATGTCAACCAGACCCTGGCCCGCTGGCTCGGTGTCTCGCCCGACAGGCTTGTCGGGACCGCGTTCGCCGACTTTGTCGCCGAGACCGGATCGGAAGGGGATCTCAAGCTCAAGGACGCCGAGGGACGCACCTTTTCTGCGTTGCTCGAACAATCGCAGCGAGACGGCGACACCGGCGACGTCGCCTATACCCGCTCTCTAGTGTTGCGCGATTTTATTTGGCGCGATCCGGCCGCTGGCATGGACGCCGACGGGGCGCATGCGATCGCGTCGCCGTTCGAGCCGGTCTCGGGCGAGCGCTTGCGTTGGCTTTACGACGAAGCGCCGGTTGGCATCCTGCTGTTGGACTTGGATGGCAACATCAGCGACTGCAACCGGGCGTTCCTGAAACTGCTTGGCTGTCATCGCGACATGGTGGTCGGTGCCCCGTTCGCCGAACATATCAGCCGTGAGGACCGTGGCGACGTCTCCGCCAGCCTATCCAAAATTGTCATGGGCACGGCGCGCGCAGCGCACATGGAGGTCCGCCTGCCGACGTCGGGCGACAGCGAGCTGACAATCTCGCTCTACGCTAGCCGCATGGAAGACGGCTCGGGTGATATCTCGGGCCTGGTGCTGCATTTCATCGACGCCACCGAGCAGAAGAACCTTGAGATCCAATTTACCCAATCGCAAAAGATGCAGGCCGTCGGTCAGCTCGCCGGTGGCGTAGCGCACGACTTTAACAACCTGCTGACGGCGATGATTGGATTTTGCGACCTATTGTTGGCCCGTCACGGGCCCGAGGACCCGTCGTTCGCCGATATCCAGCAAATCCGCCAAAACGCCAAGCGGGCAACCAACTTAGTTCGCCAGTTGCTCGCCTTTTCGCGTCAACAGACCCTGACGGCGGTCCGCCTCGACATAACCGAGACGTTGAGCGAGTTGTCAAATTTGTTGGGCAGGCTGATTGGTGAGACGGTTGGAATTCGCTTCGAGCATGGTCGCGATATTGTGCCGGTCCGTGTCGACCGGGGCCAGTTCGACCAAGTCATAATCAACCTGGCAGTTAATGCGCGGGATGCCATGCCGGGCGGCGGTTCGCTGGTGATCCGGACCTCGAAGGCGACCTTCGACACGCCGACCCAGCGCGGCCACGACCTGGTGCCGGCCGGCTGCTACACGTTGATCGAGGTCGCCGACACCGGCACCGGCATCGCGCGTGAGGACATGGCGCGCATTTTCGAGCCCTTCTTCTCGACAAAGGAAGTCGGCGCTGGCACCGGTCTCGGGCTGAGTACGGTCTACGGTATTGTACATCAGACGGGCGGCTTTATCTTCGTCGATTCGGCGCTAGGCGAGGGCACTACCTTCAGCATCTATTTACCCGAGTGTGCCGATGACGAAGAGCAAGCGGACGCTGAAGCGGTGCCGTCGGCGGCTAGCGATGCCGACCTTACCGGTCAGGGAACAGTGCTGTTGGTGGAGGACGAGGACGCGGTCCGCCTGTTCGGCGCACGGGCACTGCGCAACAAGGGTTATACTGTGCTCGAGGCCGACAATGGCGAGAGTGCCTTGGACGTCATCAACGCCAGCGATGAGCGCATCGACCTCATCATCTCGGATGTCATCATGCCCGGCATGGACGGCCATACATTGGTCAATTTGGTCCGCCACGAACTACCGCGGGTCAAGGTTATTCTGATGTCCGGCTATGCCGAAGACATTTTTCAGGATGAGATTAATCGCGACCCGACGATCGAGTTCCTTGGTAAGCCATTCAGCCTCAAGGAGTTCGCTGGCAAGGTCAAAGAGGTTATGGAGCGGCTTTAAGCGCGGTCCGCCGAGAGTTGGCCCGAGACGTTGAAAATAACACAGACCAAGACTCAATTATACCAGAACAAAATATGAATAGATGTATTGTTTACTGTTAGAAAACAATTGATTATATAAAATCCTTGCAAACGAGAACAAAACATGTACCCTTAGTCTAGTCGGTCGTCGATTTGCATCCGAACAACGCTTGTGAAATAAGAGAGGATCCCCAATGTCGAACGTCCCTTTACGTGTTGTGGAGAAGGACACCGTGGACAAGAATAAAGCCCTCGATGGCGCCGTCAGCCAGATCGAACGCGCGTTCGGCAAAGGATCGATCATGAAGCTCGGCCAACGCGAGGTGGTCGACGCCGAGGTCGTTTCGACTGGCTCCATCAGCCTTGACATCGCGCTCGGCATCGGTGGCTTGCCGCGCGGCCGCGTCGTCGAGGTCTACGGCCCCGAGGCCTCGGGCAAGACAACGCTGGCGCTCCACGTCGTCGCCGAGGCACAGAAGACCGGCGGCACTTGCGCCTTCATTGACGCCGAACACGCGCTCGATCCCAACTACGCCAAGAAGCTTGGCGTCAACGTCGATGAATTGCTGATCTCGCAGCCCGACGCCGGTGAGCAGGCGCTTGAGATTGCCGACACCCTGGTCCGTTCCGGCGCTGTCGACGTGTTGGTCATCGACTCGGTCGCGGCCTTGGTGCCGCGGGCTGAACTCGAGGGCGAGATGGGCGACCACCACGTTGGATTGCAGGCGCGGTTGATGAGCCAGGCGCTTCGCAAGTTGACTTCGTCGGTAGCCAAGTCCAACACGCTGATCATCTTTATCAACCAGATCCGCATGAAGATCGGCGTCATGTTCGGCAACCCCGAGACCACGACCGGCGGCAACGCGCTCAAGTTCTACTCCTCGGTGCGCATGGAGATCCGTCGCATCGGCGCTTTGAAGGACCGTGACGAGGTGGTCGGCAACCAGACTCGCGTTAAAGTAGTCAAAAACAAGCTGGCGCCGCCGTTCAAGATAATCGAGGTCGACATCATGTACGGTGAGGGCTTCTCCAAGACCGGCGAACTCTTGGACCTCGGCATCAAGGCCGGCATTGTCGAAAAATCGGGCTCGTGGTTCTCCTATAATTCAGAACGCATCGGCCAGGGCCGAGAAAACGCCAAGATTTATCTCAAGGAGCACCCTGACGCGGCCAACGCTATCGAGACTTTGATCCGCCAGAACGCTGGGCTCATCTCGGGAGAGATGATGGCCGGTTCGGGCGGTCTATCGGAGGCGGACGACGACGCCGAGGATAGCGCGGGCAAAGCCGCCGTGGGCGAGTGATCTAGCCTTAAGGTTTCCGGGATCTCCCTCCCGGTCCTCCCCAGGTCGGGATACCCGGAAACACGGCCTCCTCCCCCGGGGATGGGGTTTCCCCTTCGGGTGCCCACTGCTCGATATGTGCTAGGGGATATGTTCGGACCCACGTGGGGCGGTTTTGGCTTCGCGCGGCCGAAATCCTTTCGTTTCGGTGCTTTGGGCCCTAGATTAGCGCCATGCAGACGGTCAACGAAATCCGCAAGGTGTTCCTTGACTATTTCGCCGACAACGGCCACGAGATCGTAGCCTCGTCGCCGTTGGTGCCATTAAACGATCCGACGTTGATGTTTACGAACGCCGGCATGGTGCAGTTCAAGAACGTCTTCACCGGCAACGAGACGCGGGGCTACAACCGCGCCGTCACGTCGCAGAAATGCGTACGCGCCGGTGGCAAGCACAACGACTTGGAAAACGTCGGCTACACGGCCCGCCATCACACCTTCTTCGAGATGCTTGGCAACTTCTCGTTTGGCGATTACTTCAAGGAGTTCGCCATCGAGTTGGCTTGGAAGCTGGTCACCCGTGAATACGGGTTGCCGAAGGAGAAGCTCCTAGTCACCGTGCATTCGTCGGACGAGGACGCTGCCCGACTGTGGGCTGAGATTTCCGGCTTGTCTGACCAGAAGATCATTTCAATCCCGACGTCCGACAATTTCTGGGCGATGGGTGATACGGGGCCGTGCGGCCCCTGTTCCGAGATCTTCTACGACCACGGCCCGCACATCCCCGGCGGCCCGCCCGGCACCAAGGACGCTGAAGGCGACCGGTTCATCGAAATTTGGAATTTAGTTTTCATGCAGTTCGAGCAGGTGACGCCGGGGGAACGCATCAATCTGCCGAAGCCCTCAATCGATACCGGTATGGGCCTGGAGCGCATCGCGGCAGTTATGCAGGGCACCCACGACAATTACCAGACGGATCTGTTTAATGCGCTGATCGCCGCTTCTGCGGAAGCGTCAAGCGTTGCCACCGAGGGTGAGCACAACGTCTCGCACCGAGTCATCGCCGACCATCTGCGCGCCACCAGCTTTCTGATAACAGATGGAGTGCTGCCCTCGAACGAGGGACGTGGCTACGTGCTCAGGCGGATCATGCGCCGAGCCATGCGCCACGTGCATCTGATGGGTTGCGAGGAACCACTTATTTGGAAGCTGGTGCCGACACTTGTTGATCAGATGGGTCAAGCATTCCCCGAGCTAGCCCGCGCCGAGGCTCTGGTCACAGAGACACTCAAACTGGAGGAGACTCGCTTTAAGAAGACACTCGACCGTGGCCTCAAGCTGCTTGACGAGGCGACCGGAGGCGTAGATGACGACGGACAACTCGACGGCGAGACCGCGTTCAAGCTCTACGATACTTACGGCTTTCCCCTCGATTTGACCCAGGACGCGCTCAGGGGCCGCGGCATCAACGTAGATATCGATGCCTTTGACGCGGCCATGGAGCGACAGCGCCAGGAAGCCCGCAAGGCTTGGATCGGGTCAGGCGATGCGGCGACGGAGGCGATCTGGTTCGACCTCCGCCAAGAGCTAGGCGCGACCGATTTTCTAGGCTACAAGACCGAACACGCGGAAGGCCAGGTCACCGCCCTCATCGTCGATGGCGAGCGTGTCGAAGAGGTCAAATCCGGCGCGTATGCTGCCGTCGTAGTCAACCAAACACCTTTCTACGGCGAGGCCGGCGGCCAGGTCGGAGACACCGGCGAGATTGTAACGGCCAACGGCATGCTCGCCATAGTCATCGACACCAAGAATCACGTCGACGACCTGCTCGTGCACCGAGTCCGGGTCCAGGAGGGCGTCATGTGTGTCGGAGACGACGTGGTTCTCCACGTTGACGGCGGTCGTCGGGCTGCGATCCGCGCGAACCACTCGGCGACACACCTAGTCCATGAGGCCCTGCGCCGGCGGTTGGGCGATCACGTGACCCAGAAGGGCTCGCTGGTGACGCCTGAGCGCATGCGCTTCGACATTGCGCACCCGAAGGCGATTACGAACGACGAGCTGACAGTGGTCGAAGCCGACACCAACGAGCAGATTCGCCACAACACCGAGGTCATAACCCAGCTGATGGAGCCGGACGCCGCCGTCGAGGCTGGCGCCATGGCCCTGTTCGGCGAGAAATACGGTAGCGAGGTGCGAGTCGTCTCAATGGGGATGGAGGATAACGCGATTTATTCGACAGAACTTTGCGGCGGCACACATGTTCGGCGCACAGGGGACATCGGGTTATTCAAGATTGTCTTCGAAAGCGCTGTTGCTGCGGGCGTGCGCCGGATAGAGGTGGTCACTGGCCGTGCGGCTGAGGAATACATGCGGGCTCAGGACGCTGTGCTCAACGAGGTCGCCAGGTCGTTGAAGACAGCGCTGGCCGACATCCCGGGACGGGTCCGGGAGCTAATTGGCGACAAGCGGCGGCTCGAGCAGGCGCTGACTGATGCGCGCCGTCAATTGGCCACCGGTGGCGGAGAAGCCGTGTTGGAGGTTCGCGAGGTCGCGGGTATCAAGTTCACGCCCAAGCTGCTCGAAGGCGTTCCCGCGAAGGAGCTCAAAAACTTGGCCGACGATCTCAAGAAGCAGATCGGCACCGGCGTCGTAGCCGTGGTTTCCAACTCAGAAGGAAAAGCGTCGTTGGTGGTCGGCGTCACCGACGACCTGATCGGACGCATCAGCGCCGTTGACCTGGTCCGCGTCGGTTCCAAGGCAGTTGGTGGGAAAGGGGGCGGTGGCCGGCCCGATATGGCTCAGGCCGGTGGCCCCGAAGGGTCCCGTGGCGCGGCGGCGCTGAAAGCCATAGAAGTGGCCCTCGAAGAAGTAGGCTAATCGTTGACCTCCGTTGAGAGAACCGATGGTGCAGTAATCGCCGGCTGGCGGCGGCCCGAGATTTTCCTGATCCTGGTCGCGATCGCGATGCCGTTGGCGTTCTCTACCTGGCAGGCGCTACTGAACAACTTCGCCATCGAGGAGGCCGGGTTTGACGGCATCCGCATTGGTATTCTGCAAAGCCTTCGCGAGATTCCTGGGTTCCTGAGCTTTGCAGTCGTGTTTATGTTGATTCTAATTCGCGAACAGCCGCTGGCGCTACTTTCTCTGCTATTGCTTGGCATCGGAACGGCGATCACCGGGTTGTTTCCAAGCGTCATTGGCCTCTACCTGACGACGGTGATGATGTCGACCGGATTTCATTACTTTGAGGCCCTGCACCAGTCCCTAGTGCTGCAATGGACGCCGAAGGCCGAAACACCGGTCCTCCTAGGCCGTCTGGTTAGCGCCGGATCCTTTGCGGCCATGATCTCATTCGGGTTGATCTATCTGGGGCTCGATTTCGGAGGCCTGGGAATGAAGTGGGTCTACCTCGCCGGTGGCGGGCTGTCGGCCGCCATAGGCGTTTTCTGCTGGATGGCCTTTCCGCGCTTTCAGGCGCGTATCGAACAGAACAAGTCGATCGTATTGCGGCGGCGCTATTGGCTATGGTATGCGCTCGTCTTTATGTCCGGCGCTCGGCGGCAGATCTTTGTCGTCTTTGCTGGTTTTCTGATGGTAGAAAAGTTTGGCTTTAGCGCCGCCCAGGTGACGCTTATGTTTCTCGTCAACATGGCGGCGACAATTTACCTGGCGCCGAAGATTGGCTTTTTAATCAAGCGCTTTGGTGAGCGCCGTGCGTTGATCACCGAATACACCGGTCTGGTCGCCGTCTTCACTGGCTATGCTTTCGTCGACGTGGCTTGGGGCGGGGTTTGCCTCTACATCCTCGATCATTTGTTCTTTGCCATGGCGATTGCTATCAAAACCTACTTTCAGAAAATTGCCGACCCAGCCGATATTGCCAGCTCGTCCGGCGTTAGTTTGACCATCAGCCATGTTGTCGCCATCGTCATTCCGGCCGCGTTCGGGTTTTTGTGGGTAGTGTCTTCTGTCTACGTTTTTCTTGCTGGTGCTGCCATGGCTGGGGTGTCGTTGGTCCTCGCTCTTTTGGTTCCACACGATCCGACGCCGGACAAAGTGTCCTTGCTCCGCCAGTTTGGTGCGCGGCCGTCTCCGGCCGAATAGGTAGCCGCCGAGTCGGCTCATTCCGCGCCCCTGCGGGCCGTGCGGTGATCCGCTAAATCGAGGGGTTACAAATGCTTGCGGGCGTCACTGGCCGCGCTCGTGCCGCATGCCGTATCCTGAATCGCCGGCCAAGTAGTTGCCGACAGGGGTGCCAGTGGAAAAATATCTTGATCCCGCCTTCATAGAGTCACGGCTGACGCAGATCATCTCCTGGGTGCAAGCCAACATCCTCGGCTTCAGCACGTTGTTGCAGTTCGTCGTCGTTGCGTCAGCCTTCGTCATTGCCTGGATCACGGGGGGGCGTTTCCGTGCCTGGCTCGAGCGCGATTGGAAGTTCCCCTGGTACGAACAATACTGCCGCCTCGTGACCCGCGCGCTGGCGCCCTTAAGCCTACCGGTAATTTGGCTGGGGCTGCAGTGGTTCTCCGTGTTCGCGGCCGAGAACGCGGGTTGGTCCCACCACTTGATAACCATTGTCGTCAGTCTGCTCACAGCCTGGGTCATCATCCGCCTCGGCACCGCCCTGATCAGAAGTTCGCAGTGGTCGCGGGCTGTCGCTGTTGCCGCTTGGACGATCGCCGCGCTCAGCATCACCGGGTTACTCGACCCGGCAACCAGTGTTCTCGACAGCATGGCCCTGCACCTGGGAGAGGTCCGTATCTCTATCCTTGGCGTCATCAAGGCCGGCATTACGCTGGCCGTGCTGTTGTGGCTGGCCGGCACCATGTCCGGGTTGATGGAGCGGCGCTTAAGCTTAATGCCAGGCGTGTCTCCGGCAGCCGGCGTCCTGTTTGGCAAGGTGTTCCGCATTGTGCTGGTTACCATCGCGGTGTTGGTCGGCCTCGATTCCGTCGGCATCGACCTAACCGCTTTTGCCGTCTTCTCCGGGGCTATCGGCCTCGGCATAGGCTTCGGGCTACAGAAAGTTTTCTCGAACCTTATCAGCGGCATGATTCTACTGATGGACCGCTCGGTGAAACCTGGCGACGTGATTGCCGTCGGCAATAGTTTCGGCTGGATCAACGCGCTTCGCGCGCGCTATGTCTCGGTCATCACGCGCGACGGCACCGAGCACCTGATCCCCAACGAGGAACTGATTTCGCGACGGGTTGAGAACTGGTCACATACCCACCAGCTGGTGCGCTTGCGGATGCCGATTGGCATCGATTACGGCGCTGACATCCACAAGGCGATGGAACTAACGATTGAGGCAGCGGGCGAAGTCGAGCGCGCACTTGACGATCCCAAGCCGGTGTGCCGGCTGATGGGTTTTGGCGACAACTCGGTTGATCTCGAACTCCGGGTCTGGATCAAGGACCCGCAGCACGGCATCGCCAACATCACCAGCGACGTGTTGCTGAGAATCTGGGACCTCTTTGCCAAAAACGACATCAACTTCCCGTTCCCGCAGCGTGACCTGCACATCAAGAGCGCGGTGCCATTCACCGTCGATGCGTTGGCAGCGGGTCCGGGAGCGGCGGGGTAGAGGTGTGCGGGCCACCCCTAATTGGCGTCGGCCGCCACCTGGATTTTCAAGATCTTGCTCGGCTTGTCTACGACGCCGTTCCTGGCGTTGTCGCCTCGCTTGATCATCGAGACGTACTTCATGCCCTCGGTGACCCTTCCCCAGACCGTGTATTTTCCGTCGAGATGGGGTGTTTTGGAGAACGTGATGAAGAACTGCGAATCGGCGCTATCCGGATGCCCGCTGCGGGCCATCGAGGTAGTGCCGCGGACATGCGGCTCCGCCGAAAATTCAGCTGGGATGTTCTGCCCTGAGCCGCCGGTGCCGTCGCCCTTGGGGTCACCGCCCTGGGCCATGAAGCCGGCGATTACGCGGTGGAAGGTAAGCCCGTCATAGAAGCCTTGACGTACCAGCTCCTTGATCCGAGCCACATGCCTGGGCGCCAGGTTGGGACGCATTTCGATCACCACGCGGCCGTCCTTGAGATCCATGTAGAGCGTATTATCTGGATCGAGCGCGTTGGCCTTTCCGGTCATCGTCAATATTCCGATGAAGAGTGCGGTGGCAAACAGGGCTGCGCGGGTGCCGGCAAGGTTCACGGTGTTCCTCTTGATGTTGATAAGGCTCAAAGGGCCCGGACCATACCACGCCTCGCAGACGGGTGGGTAGGGGGAATCCGGCGCTGTTTGGGTGTCAGTCGAGCCGCCCGTCGTCCTTGGCCGTTGGGTCGAGTCGAAACGTTTTCATGGCAATAACATAGAGTTTATCGCGTTGTTCCTGACTGAGGTCGTCAAGAAGGGCGGTCTTGGAACGCAGAATGGAGATTGCCTGTTGGATCAAAGCACGCCGCTCGGGTGTCGCCTCGCCTCGTGTGGCGACCTTGCGTTGGGCGAAGTCTAGGGCCTTCCAAACTTCGTTTTGGCGCTTGTCACGGGTCTTGGCGAATGTTCGTGGCCCGGCGTTCGGGGTCTCGTCTTCCGCAGCGCCTTTATTGCGCTTCAGCTTATTGCGCGCCTTCTTGTCTAGGACCACAGAAAGCAGCGCATCAGAGATGAGTTTCTTGATCATCGAGTGATGTACCTTATCCGACCCAAAGATACATTAGCCGGCTCCCGGACAACAGATTATCCTGATCGCAGCCCCGAACTAGCCTGCCGATGATTACGTTTCTGTAGCCCTCTGGATTGGAAATCTGGTCATAACAAGGGCTTGCCATTATGGTCTGTTGTTATGAAACGGATGAGAAACGCTAAGATCGTTGCCACCCTGGGCCCAGCTAGTTCTGACGAGGAAACCGTCAATGAGCTTTATGAATCTGGCGCCGACGTTTTTCGCCTTAACTTCAGCCACGGTACTCAAGACGACCATAAACTGCGCTACCAAATCATCCGCGCACTAGAAGCCAAGCACCGACACCCCATCGGCATCCTTCTTGACCTACAGGGGCCAAAGCTCAGAGTTGGTGAGTTCAAGAACGGCCATACGTTGCTCAATGTCGGGCAAGCGTTCCGCCTGGATCTCAGCTCCCGCCCCGGTGACAACACCCGTGCGCCGTTGCCGCATCCGGAAGTGTTCCAGGCGTTGCAAGCCGACACCGAACTGTTATTGGACGATGGCAAAATCCGGTTGCGTGTCACCAAGTGCGGGTCCGACACTGCCGAGACCACGGTCATTACCGGCGGCAAGCTATCCAACCATAAAGGTCTCAACGTGCCCTCGGTGGAACTTGATCTAACGCCGCTGACAGAAAAAGACCACAAGGACCTGCGCTTCGGTCTTGAACTCGGCGTCGATTGGGTCGCGCTCAGTTTCATCCAGCGCCCCGAGGACATCGCCGAGGCGCGCAAACTAATAGCTGGTCGTGCCGGCGTGATGGCAAAGCTGGAAAAGCCATTGGCGCTACAGCACCTTGAGGAGATCGTCAATCTTTCCGACTCAGTGATGGTGGCTCGTGGAGATCTTGGCGTCGAAGTGCCACCTGAAGAAGTTCCGGCGTTGCAGAAGCGCATCGTTCACGCCTGCCGCCAGGGAGGAAAGCCCGTCGTCGTTGCCACACAGATGTTAGAATCGATGATCCACGCTCCGACCCCGACCCGGGCCGAGGCCTCCGACGTGGCGACCGCCATCTACGACGGTGTAGACGCGGTCATGTTGTCAGCTGAATCGGCAGTCGGCTCGTTTCCAGTAGAAGCGGTGACGATGATGGACCGAATAATCTACCAAGTCGAAGAGGACCCCCATTACCGCAAGCTGATGGAAGCCGAGCGCCATGCGCCAGAGGCAACAGCCGCTGACGCTATCACTACAGCGGCTCGTCAAGTTGCCGCCACCATCTCGGCCGCGGCCATCGTTACCTTTTCGTCGACCGGCTCGACGACGCTGCGCGCTGCGCGCGAACGACCGGCGTCGTCAATCCTGGGCCTGACGCCGCGCGCCGACACGGCGCGTAAAATGGCGCTTGCCTGGGGCGTAAATTCAGTCCAGACGGAGGATCTGCATACCTTCGGCGATATGGTCGTCACCGCGATGACGGCGGTCAAGCAGGAAGACTTCGCCGAGCCCGGCGACGCTATTGTGATCACCGCGGGCGTACCCTTTGGCACACCGGGCGCCACCAACATTTTGCGCATCGCCTGGGTCGAGTGAACGCCGCCGCCGAGAAGTCGTCGAGGCAGCAGAAGGATCCCGAGCGACACGCCCGAGTTGGCGCCGCCTATGCGCTCGGGGCATTCGTCATATGGGGATTTATCCCGGTCTACTTCAAGGCCGTCGCCGAGGTGCCGCTGTTGGAGTTGCTCGCCCATCGCACCTTGTGGTCGATGATGTTTGTCGCCGCGACCATTATCATCGCCGACCGGCACAATGCTGTTCGCGCACTGCTGTGGAACCCCAGACTGTTGGTAAAGATGTTCGGTACCGCAGCTATCCTCGCCGTCAACGGGCTGATTTTCATCTGGGCGATTGCCAACGGCCAAGTTTTGCAGTCTAGCCTCGGCTACTATATCAACCCGCTAGTCAACGTGCTGCTGGGTTACTTTTTTCTAAACGAGCGCCTCAACGGCCTACAGATGGGCGCGGTGGCATTAGCCGCCGTTGGCATCGCCATTCCGGTTGTTGGCCTGGGCGAGTTCCCGTGGATTGCGCTCAGCCTGGCAGGCACCTTCGGTATGTATGGCCTGTTACGCAAAACGGCGGACATTGACGCCGTCACTGGATTGTTCATCGAAACCGTGCTTCTGGCACCGGTTGCGCTGGTGTTCCTTGTCTATTGGAATATCGCCGGCGGCGCCGTATTCACTGAGCGTGGCCTCGGCCTTGATGCCCTTATAGTCGCTTCAGGCGTTGCCACGGCGTTGCCGCTGATCCTATTCACGCAGGCTGCTCAGCGACTGCGGCTTGGTACTGTTGGCTTCTTTCAGTACCTAGCACCGACCTGTCATTTTGCACTCGCCGTCTTCGTTTACGGTGAAGACTTCACGCCTCATCACCTGGCTACTTTTGCGTTAATCTGGACGGCGATCGCGATATACACAACAGACACGGTGCGGCGATCGAAGAAGCGGCGGTTGGGGGAGCGCGCGTGATAGGCGTCATCTTCTCCGTGATTGCACCGGTTCTCGTCTGCACCGGAGTAGGGTTGGTCTGGGCTAAGCGCGGCGTTGCCTACGAGGCCCAGTTCATCACCCGGTTGGTCACCAATGTCGGATTTCCGTGCTTGATCTTCTCGACTCTGGTCAGGACCGAGATTGACTGGTCGATCTTTAGCGCCATGGGATTAGCTGCCTTGGGCACCACTGCGGCCTTCGGTGTTATCGCGGCACCGGCACTAAGGCTAGCGCGGCTCGAACTCCGCGTCTTCCTGCCGGCAATGATGTTCGCTAACACCGGCAACATGGGTCTACCTCTTTGCTTGCTCGCCTTTGGCGAAGAGGGTCTGGCGCTGGCAATCTCGTATTTCACCATCTCGGCGCTGTTAATATTTGTTTTTGGTCCGGCGATTGCCTCAGGCAAGGCCAGCATAATCGAGGCCCTAAAAACCCCGCTACTTTGGTCGGCCCTAATGGCTCTGCTCGTGATGTATGCAGAGTTACCGGTGCCAGCCTGGATCATGAAAACACTCGAGATCCTTGGAGGCTTCGCCATCCCACTCATGCTGATCACACTTGGTGTCTCCCTGGCCGAACTCAGGCTGACCAGTTTGCCGAGAGGTTTTGGACTGTCAGCGCTGAGGTTGATAATGGGTTTCGGCGTCGGCTGGGGGACAGCCGCTCTGTTTGGCCTGGAGGGGGCCATGCGTGGTATCATCATCATCGAAAGCACGATGCCGGTGGCCGCCCTTAACTACCTTTACGCGCAGATGTACGACGCTCGCCCGGCCGACGTTGCAGGCGTTATTGTCGTCTCCACCGTGATCAGCTTCGCCACACTTCCGGCGTTGCTGTGGTTCGTCCTTTAATTCCATGGTGGGCCAAACCCAACGGTCGCCGAGGCATCGGATCACGACTTTGCCTTCATTATTAAAGACGTGGTCCCCGAAAACGCTCTAGGCGAAATCAAGACCGATCGCGAAAAATTTGTTCGTTGGCGGTTCCTATTGCTACGTGGTTGATGACGAACACACTTTGGCAAATCGCGTTGCTCTTTGGTGGGTGCCCGCGACAGCATCATAATCGGTCATCCAAAATGAGATTGCATGACGGTCGCTTGGCCCCCGTCAGCAACCTTCGGGGTGATGAGCCTACTCTGCCGCCTCGCGTTTGTGTTCGCGCTTCCCGTCATCGCTACGGAACGCCGCAATCAGGCTATGCTCGCAGCTCTTGGCGGCGGTGATCGCCGCCTCCTTGACGTGGCCGAAGCCACGAATTTGAAGTGGCAGGGCTGCCAGTTCGACGGCCGCGGCGTGGTTGTCAGGCGTAAGCCCGGCGACGATGGTCTCGATTGTTTCTTCAAATTCCTTGATTAGCTGGCGCTCGGCCTTGCGCTCGTCGGTGCGACCCAAGATGTCGAAGGCGGTACCGCGCAATCCCTTGAGGGAGGCCAATAGGCGGAACGCGGTCATCACCCAGGAGCCGTACTCGCGCTTGATCAGGTGCCCGGTAACAGGGTCGCGCTCCGCAAAGAGCGGTGGTGCTAGGTGGAAAGTGAGCCGCCATCCGTCTTCAAAAGTTTCGCGGAGGCGCTGCTCGAAGCGGCCGTCCGTATAGAGTCGCGCGACCTCGTATTCGTCCTTGACCGCCAACAGCTTATAATACGCCCTGGCGGTGGCGATAGCGAGGCCGCTCATGTGAGGTGCCTTTACTTTTTCGGCGTCGGCGACTCGTTCGACCAGGGCGACGTAGCGTGCGGCGTATTTCGAATCCTGGTATTGGGTGAGGTCGGCTACCCGCCGCTCCACGAAATCGCGACCTTTGTCTACCGCTTCGGCTGTTTGTGGCTTTGCGATCACTTCAACCGAGCCCAGGTCGTGGGCAGCGCGGCGTCCCCAGGTGAAGGCCAGCTTGTTGAATTCGGTAGCGACGCCGTTGAGTTCAATGGCGCCCTCGATGGCTGAGGCTGACAGCGGCAGGTAGCCCTTCTGGTAGGCGTAGCCGATCATGAACACGTTGGTGGCGATGCTGTCGCCCATCAGGCCGGTGGCAAGTCGGGTCGCTTCGACAAAATAGCATTGTCCGGCGTCGGATGCGGCTACTATGGCGTCCTTGAATTCGGCTTCCGGGAACTCGGCGTCCGGGTCGCGGGTGAAGTCGGCAGTCATGGTACGCTGCGCATTGACGACCGCGCACGTATGGCCCTCGCAGAGTTTGCCGAGGGCTTCGGTTCCAGCCGAAGTCACCATATCACAGCCGATCAACAGATCGGCACCGCCAGCAACAATGCGTACAGCGTGGAGCTTCTCCGGGTCGTTGGCAATGCGGATGTGGGAATAGACAGCGCCGTTCTTCTGCGCCAGGCCGGAGACATCAAGGACAGAAACGCCGCGGCCTTCGAGGTGAGCAGCCATGCCCAGAATCGAACCGACGGTAATCACGCCGGTGCCGCCGATACCGGTGACGACGATGCCGTAGGGTTCGGTGGCCGACGCCAGTTCGGGTTCGGGGAGCGTTGGGAAAGGCGCGTGGCCGGCCGAGCGGCGCTTGCGGAGACCAGCCCCGTGCACGGTGACGAAGCTCGGGCAGAAGCCGTCGACGCACGAGAAATCCTTGTTGCAGGAAGACTGATCGATGGCTCGCTTTCGGCCAAGCTCGGTCTCCAACGGTATGATTGAGACGCAATTGGACGCCACTCCGCAATCGCCACAACCCTCGCAGACGGCGTCGTTGATGAATGGCCGACGGGGTGGGTCTGGATAGAGACCACGTTTGCGGCGTCGGCGCTTCTCGGCGGCGCAGGTCTGGTCGTAGACGAGGACGCTGACCCCTGGCGTCTTGGTTAGATCTTTCTGCAGCGAGTCGAGTTGATCGCGGTGATGGACAGTGGTGCCAGTCGCGAACCCAGTGCCGATGGCGTATTTTTCGGGCTCGTCGGTAATTACGGCGATGCGCTTGACGCCCTCGGCGCGGACCTGCTGGGTGACGGTAGGAACGTCCAGCGGGCCATCCATAGGCTGACCTCCGGTCATGGCGACGGCGTCGTTGTAGAGAATCTTGTAAGTCATGTTGACGCCGGCAGCTACTGCCGCGCGGATGGCGAGGATGCCAGAATGGAAGTAAGTGCCATCACCGATGTTGACAAAAATGTGGGTTTCGTTGGTGAATGGCGCCTGACCGAGCCAGTTAACGCCCTCTGCTCCCATGTGGGTGAAGGTGGTAGTGTCGCGGTTCATCCACAGCACCATGTAATGGCAGCCGATGCCAGCCGCTGCGCGCGCGCCCTCCGGCACGCGGGTCGAAGTGTTATGCGGACAGCCGGAACAAAAATACGGAATGCGTTCGATCTTTCCCTGGTACGCGACCAAGGCCTTCTCCTTGGCCTGAAGAAGATCGAGCCGCAATTTGATCGCCTCGCTCTCGTGGAAAGCCGAGACCCTGGCGGCAATTACTCGGGCGATGCGGGCCGGCGTCAGCTCACCAGCTGAGGGCAGAATTGTGGCGCCGTTCGTGTCAAACTTGCCGACAACGCGGGGCCTGACGTTTTCGCGCCAGTTATAGAGCTGCTCCTTAATCTGGCTCTCCATTACCGCACGCTTTTCTTCGACGACAAGGATTTCTTTGAGCCCTTCGGCAAAGTGACGGATGCCCTCTTTCTCCAGCGGCCACGGCATGCCGACATTGTAAAGCCTGAGCCCAATACGCTCGGCTTCGACCTGGTTGATACCGAGATCGGCAAGTGCCTGTAGGGTGTCGAGATACGACTTACCGGTGGAGACGATACCGAAGCGCGGATTGCGACTATCCATGGTCACACGGTTGAGGCCGTTGGCCCTGGCAAATGCGAGGGCTGCATTAATCTTGTAACGGTGAAGACGGTGCTCCTGGTCGAGGGGTGGGTCGGGCCAGCGGATGTGCAAGCCGCCTTCCGGTATATCGAAGTCGTCGGGAATGTTGATGCGGACGCGGGCTGGATCGACGGAGACAGAGGCCGAAGTATCAATGTTGTCGGTAATGCACTTCATGCCGACCCAGCACCCCGAATAGCGCGACATAGCCAAGCCGTAGAGGCCAAAATCGAGGATCTCCTGTACGTTGGCCGGGTTAAGGACGGGGATATTAGAGTCCATTAGAGCGTGCTCCGACTGGCTTGGAACGGTCGAAGACTTGCAGGCCGGATCGTCGCCGGCGAGCAGCAAAACACCACCGTTGGGCGCGGTGCCCGCCATGTTGGCATGGCGCAGCACATCGCCCGATCTGTCGACACCAGGGCCCTTGCCGTACCAGATACCAAACACGCCGTCGTACTTGGCGCCGGGATAGAGGTTGACCTGTTGCGTGCCCCACAGTGCCGTCGCTGCTAGGTCCTCATTGACGGCAGGGTGGAACTTTACGTGGTGGTCGTGCAGGTGCCCAGCGGCACGGTTGAACTCGCGGTCAATACCACCCAACGGCGAGCCGCGATAGCCGCTGACGTAGCCGGCCGTGTTGAGACCCCAGGTGGTGTCGCGTTGGCGTTGCATCAGGACCAGGCGTACCAGGGCCTGGGTGCCGGTGAGGTACACACGGCCCTCTTCAAGCGTGTACTTGTCGTCGAGCGTGACAGCCCTTAGACCCATGAAGTCGATCTCCGGTCACAATCAATCGTTTGTCGTTGCGTTAAATGTAATACCCCGGTCCATTGCAAACAATTGTGGGTTGCCAAACCAAGGCAAATTCGAAAGGATTTACGTAGCCGTGCATCGCTCGGGGCCGAATTTTACGGGCAGAACCGGTGACGGGAACATATCGTCTTTCAAAATTCTTGAGGAGGTCTCATAACAAAATGGTAGGCCTGTTCTGATATTCTGTGAGCTTCGTGTAAAGCGCCGCCGCTCCAAGGTTGGCATATAAGCCCGGCGAGCAACCGCTGATGATTGGTGATTTTTCTGCTGCAAGCGGGTATAGGGGAGCGACGTAAATCACGACCTTGTCGACGGGGGTTTCACGGTTATGACCGTTCTCCTCACCGGCGCTGCCGGGTTCATCGGCTTCCACACAGCTCTCGCGCTGCTCGCCGCTGGTGAGCGTGTGATCGGCGTCGACAACGTCAACGACTATTACGAGGTTTCCTTGAAGGAGGCGCGGCTTGACAGGCTTGCTAACAGCGATGGCGATTACACATTCCATCGGATCGACGTCGCCGACTATGGGGCGATAGATAATCTCGTCGCCGCGCACCCGGACATCACACATGTTGTCCACTTGGCGGCCCAGGCCGGGGTCCGCTATTCGCTCGAAAATCCCCGCGCCTACACTCGCGCCAACGTCGAGGGCCAGTTGGTACTGCTCGAGGCCTGCCGCCGCCTCGACCGGCTCGAGCACTTCGTCTACGCGTCGTCGTCGTCCGTCTACGGTGCCAACAGCAAGCTTCCGTTTTCCACCGAGGACCGCACCGACATGCCTCTATCGCTCTATGCGGCAACCAAGAAATCGGCCGAGATGGTGGCCCATTGCTACGCCCATATATATGGCATGCCGCTGACCGGGCTCAGGTTCTTCACCGTCTATGGGCCATGGGGCCGGCCTGACATGGCGGCCTTCATCTTTATCCGTAAGATACTCGCTGGCGAGCCGATCCCTGTCTTCAATAACGGCGACATGCGCCGCGACTTCACCTATATCGACGATATCGTGG
>PTLJ01000059.1 GCA_002938045.1 Alphaproteobacteria bacterium MarineAlpha3_Bin4 | reverse complement strand
CGCATTATGGTCGTTCTGTCGTTCTTGCGCACGGCCATGGGCACGCAGCAGACGCCGCCCAACCAGGTGCTGGTCAGCCTTGCGTTGTTCTTGACACTGTTCGTGATGATGCCGACTTTCGAGGCCGCCTTCGATCAGGGCATCAAACCGATGATCGAAGGAGAGATCGACGAATTCCAGGCGTTCGAACGCTCGATCGTGCCATTCCGTAACTTCATGATGAACTATGTTCGCGAACAAGACCTTGAGCTCTTCGCCAGCATTTCGAAGCTTCCCGACGACGAAATTCGCGGCGAAAAGATGCCCATGCGGGTGCTAATTCCGGCCTATATGATCTCCGAGCTCCGGCGCGCCTTCGAGATCGGCTTCCTGATCTTTGTGCCGTTTTTAATTATCGACATGGTTGTCGCATCAGTGCTGATGTCGATGGGCATGATGATGCTGCCGCCGATCATCATCGCGCTGCCGTTCAAGATTATCTTTTTCGTCCTGGTCGACGGCTGGTTCATGATCGTTGGTAGTCTGATCCGCAGTTTCGGTGGTTAGGTCTGTCGACCCATGATGAACAAGCGGAGGCTAGCTCTGCGGTGCTTGTTCGGCGGCGGATCCGTCGGGTACGACACTGCTCAGGCTCTTCTTTTTTAACCGTTCCTTATAGGCGGTGAGAAAGGTCTGAAAGTTTTCCGCGTCCTTGACCCTTGTAGCAACGCTGGTGGGGTCCACCAGTCCAAACGTTCTCGGCGATGATATCAGATGGAAGGCATCCTTGAAGACAGTTTGGTCCATCGCCGGGCCATATTCGCGCCTCAATCTGGCGACCGCCCTATCATTGTCGCTTAGGGTATAGGCGACAGCGATGTTGAGGACTTTATTTGCATCTTCGTCATCCAATTTCTGACCAGGAAGGATTCCCGACGCAAGGATGATGCGGCGCAAGGACTGCGAAGCGGCCTGCCAATCGCGGTCGCCCCACTGTATCTCGAGCTTGATCAGGTTGCCATCGGCGGTCTTGTCGTCTTTGAGCAAGTTGAGCGCGTCGCCGCGAGCCTCGAGACCCATCAGGGCGCGCGCACGCAGGTGTTTGCGCTGCGTCGTCAACTGCTCGGTAAGTCCGACTTCCACAGTTTCGTCGAGTACGTTGAGCACGCCCTCGTAATCCTGCGACAAGAGGCGGATTAAAGCGAGTTGGGTGCCGACCCGGCTTCGTTCGGTCCCCTTCAGCCGGAACTGAAGTTGTTTTTGCAACAGACCGCCAGCGCGGTCGAAAAGTTCGACGCCGACCATACGGTCGGCCAGCTTACGGATCATCTCGTCGCCTCGGGCGCCGGCCGGCGTCAACTCCTTGAACTCGTCATGGAGTGCGATCGCCGTCACCGGAGGAAGGCTGTCGGCGCCTTTCTCGAGATAGAGGAAGGAAAACGTGTCGGCCATCTGTTGTGTTATCTGCGGCGCTTGTTCGTGGTTGCGGAAGAACGTAGCCGCCTGGCGCAGCGCGATTAAGCCCTTGCGGTAAGATCCAGTTTCTAGATAAAGGGTGCCTAGGCGCCTGAGAAGGTTGAACTCGAAATCGTCGCCGCGCCACGCGAAGCGTAGGCGCTCGAGTTCGTTCGTCGCCTGTTTTGCTGTCAGGCGATCCAGCTTCAGCAATGCCTCTATTCGGGCCCAGGCCGCTTGCGCGCGAACGCCCGGGTGCGGGCCGGTCATCGCTTCATCCCATTTGGTAACCGCGCCGTCCATGTCGTCAGCCGCTACGAGCAGTTTGCCCTCTAAGTAATCTATGTGGGCTTTCTGTAGCGGCGTCGGCTCGTCTGACTTCAGCAGGTCGAGCAGTTTCCTAGCCTGGCTTATGTCGCCCATCTGGACCGCTACCTCGACGACCAGCGTCCCGAGTAGAGCCTTCAGCTTTTTCGGATAGAATTTCAGAATAGAGGCCTTGCGCTGAAGTTCCGTCGCTACATGTGCTGTTTCGCCCATGTGGGCGAGAGTTGCGGCACGCCAAAACGCCGCTTCGTCATTGTTGTCGAGAGCGTAATGGGCAAAATCAGCTGCGGCTTCGGAGTAGCGCGTCATGAGATAGTTGGCACCGCCGCGAAGCAATCGGAACTCCGGAACTTCTTCGATCTCGCTGCGATCCGCGGCAATCCGTTTAAGGATCCCAAAAGCCTCGGCGCCAAAGCCGTTGGCGAAATAGAACCGGGCGAGATCCATGCGTTTGGGTTCGCGTTGGTCGCCAAGAGCCCGTTTTATTTCGTTCTGTAAGGCTCGCCTCCTGGAAATGAACGACGACAATTCCGGCAGCGCCCATTTCTCAAGATCGAGGATTCGATCCGTCGGCTTCGGCTTCGCAGCCGCTAGCCGCGATTGTTCCTTCGATTCTGCGGTCACCGGTGATAACTGCAGTGGATTGGCGCCGGTCAACTCTATGCCCTTATCTATCACGCGTACCCTGATTTCGTCTATTTGCGGCTTGACCACTATACCCTGGGCGGTGGGCAGGAGAACGACCTCGGGATAGACATTTTCCTGCAGGTTGCCGTGGCCGATCGGAACAACCGGAACGATTATAAGGTTGTCGCCGACTTCAGGATCGGTGACGCCGATCGGGCTGCCCGGCTCAGGAACCGGCAGGAATATCCGGGACCCGGTCGAGGCATATGGCTGCGCCCGCGTTTCAATCGCCGTCTGCGCCTTGAGCTCCTGCTGCTGGAAGTGCAGCAACCAACTCAGGCCGTCGCGTTGGACCAATGGATTGATTCCGGAAACGGTGGACATGCGCAGCACGGTTCCATTTGGTGCCGGTATTTGCTGAACCGAGCGGATGATATTGCCACCGGCCCGCTTCAGGGCATCCGTATCGACCGTGGTCGGCTTGTCGAACGCAATCCAAAGAATACCTGCGCGCCGGAAGAGGGCGGCCGCAACAGGCGTGTCCCAATCAAACCTAAGGCTGACGGCGTCCGGGCTGACAGTGACCGGAGTAACGGAAACGGCTTCCGTTGGCACCAATGCCGACGCCTCCTCTTCCTTTGCCGACGCCGGTTGCGTGACGGTTCCACTTGGGATCAGCGCGGTTGGCTTACTGGTAGTCACGGACGGAGTGGCGGAAACGGCTTCCTTTTGCGCCGCTGTCGGTGCCGGCTGCGCCTGATCCATTGCCGACGCCGGTTGCGTGACAGTTACGTTCGGGGTCATTGCGGTTGGCTGACTGGTGGGCACGGGCGGGGCGGCAACCTCGAATTCTGTTAACGCGGCGGACTTGGCAATCTTTTCGCCAGTCCCCGTATTTGATGTCGATGCCTCAGGCGTCGTCTGAGCTATTTGGGCCTCGGCACCGCCAACCGGTGACGCATCGGGTAACTTCGCCGTCAGTGTTTTCGCCGTATCGCCGGCTGCGGGCCGCGGAACATCGAGGACGACCTTGGCGCCGGAAAGAAAATGGCGGACCTTCGATGATGCTGGCACCGAAAGGGTGACGCGGACCCCTTTACCGTCCAACACGGAACGGATGCCACCGATAAACCTCGGCAAACGGCTGTTCAGCGGCTTCACATTAATTTCGGCCGGCCGATCAAAGGCCACGGTTACCTCACCCCCGTCCTGCTTCAGGCGATAGGAAACACGCTCGGCCCAATCAAATACGACGCGGGTATAGTCTGCGTGAACGCCGGAGCGGACCTTGACCACGTACAGGTCGCCGGCCTTCCCGGCCTCGTCGCCCGCTTTCGGCTCCGGCGCCGTCTTTGCAAGGCCAGCATCGCCTTCCATCTCAGCGATTTCGACGATAACGTTGAGGCCAGAATCGTAGCTGTAAACGTCATAACTCCCGGTGAGCGCAAACCAAACGCTGCGCCCGTCGTCGCCTGGTGATACTTTTGTAAGGTACTTGCTGAGGGCACGAACGACATTCGTGTACGAAGACTCGATCGGACGCGAAAACCGGATCAGCGCGCCACCATCCTCAATGTTCAGTTTGTGGCCAACCGGCGACCCCCAAGTGAACACGATACGGCCAAAATCTCCGTGGCTTGCCGCGCGCATCCTGACCGGTTCGGCCACGACTTGAGCCGACGCCAATATCACGATCAACGCGGCAATAGCGGCAATGCCCTGAAACCTTGCCATCACCAGGCCCCAGTTGACAGAAAGACGACGAAATCGATGCGGTGCGTCATCTCCCTGCACCACGCCCCCAGCATCTCGGACAGCTGTCTGTAACGGCAGTTGGAATAGCCGAAGGTGGAGGGCCCGCATACAATAACACCCAGGGGAGGCATATAAATAAAAGCTAATCCATTAGCATTTCAGAATTTTTGATTCGCTGTCAATCTGCCTATTTCCGCTAACCTAAACCTAGCCGCCGGTTTGCACACCAATCTTCGGCAGTTCGCGGAGGTTCCGCAACTCCACGGTCACCTCGCGCGCTTTCTCCGAATTCATCTTCGACATGATCGCCGCGAGCTTGCGTTCCTTCATGCGCTCCGCGACTTCTAGCAAAGTATTAAGCTCCAATTCCTGGAAAATGCGCGCTGCATCCTTTGGCTTCATGGCCTCATAAATCTTGACTAGGCTCAACAGCTTCGCTTCCTGCTGCTCGTCGATGGTCTGGATTAAGCCCGAGATCGTTTCCCGCAGGCCTTTCAGTTCCTCGACCTTACGGTCGATCCGTGCCTCGGCGGCCTGCAGGAGCCCGGTGCGCATAGTGAGTTCTTGCTCCCGCGATTCTAAAACCTCGCGGCGTTCTCTCAGTTTCTGCAGCAGGTCAATCTCGACCGGCGTCAGAAAGGTCGGATCATCGGCAATCAGTTTAGAGGTCGTTGCGCTGATGTCGTCTGGGGATACCGCGATCGGGGCTGGCGCCGGCGTCGGCACTTGCCCGGTATCGCTCGGGTCGGCCGCCGCCGGCTGCGTCGTCGCTTCGTCTTGGGTCTGGGCCACCGCGTCGGCAACCTGGATCGCGCCACTTAACATGCCGTCGACGCTATTCCAGATATCGCCGATCTTGATCGTCAGCATCAGCGATATGAAAAAGATTGTGGCCGGCAGGAAGCGGAATTTTGAAAATAGATTCATCGCTGAACTCACCTTGGAATTTGAACGGTGCGCCGACGGCCTCAACCAGCTTTGCGGATCGCCTTCAGTAATTTCTTTTCCGCCTCTGAAGCTGGTGTCTCCGCGGTTTCGACCCGGTTAGCCGGGTTCGCGTTTGGCGCCGCTCGCGCTGGCGTAACAGCAGCCGGTTTAGTTGCGCTCAGCCCCTGCTCCGACCTCGACACACCTCCAACAGCGGACTCGTCGCGCGCGGCGCGCACCGTGGTCTCCAGACGGTCGGCCGTGACACTGCCGCGATCGATCAAAAAAACGAGATCGTCGTGGAGTGATCCCGCCTTGTCGATCCGATCCTGCAAATCATCGGCCGTCGATTTCAGCGTCGCGATACTACCATCGGCGCGACCCGTCGCGTCCGTGAAGCTGAGCGCGAGTTTCTCCAGTTCACCCTTATCCCGCCGCAGGTGCCCCAGCCGCTTGTTCAGAACCATGGCGTATCCGATGGTTACCACCAATAGGAAGGCCACAAGAATGTCGAGTATCAATGAGTACTGCACGTCCAACCCTTACCTTGCAATCAATCCAAAAAAACCAACCGTCGCGGATTGTTTATTGTCTCGGCCCCCTATCGACGCGATCTTCGATCTGTACGGCGATCTGATTGCCGCGACGTCCCATTCGTCCCATATACATGGGAATTTCTCCGCAATTTAGCTGTATCAGAGATGCCGGCGTCGCGCCGAGCATGATCTGGGAGCCGACCTTGAGATCAAAAACGTCGCTCAACCGCATGATTTGGGTATCGACGACCGCCTCAAGATCGACCTCGGTCAACCACAACTCTTCAGCCAGGTGCGTTTCCCAGATCGAATCACGGCCGAACTTTTCCCCCATGAACATCTGCAACAGCAACTCTCGGACAGGTTCCAAGGTCGCGTAAGGCAACAGCAGATCCACCCGCCCGCCGCGATCCTCCATGTCGATCCTAAGCCGCGTAACTATTGCAGCGTTCGAAGGTCGCGAGATGGTCGCAAAACGGGGATTGGTCTCGAGCCGGTCGAAGCGGAAGGCGACCGGGCTCAACGGCTCGAAGGCGGCACTAAGATCGCCGAGAATGACGCGAATCATGCGTTCGACGAGGTTGCGTTCTATGGTCGTATATGGGCGGCCTTCGATCCGCATCGCCGCAGTGCCGCGCCTGCCGCCGAGAAGCACGTCAATGATCGAGTAAATCAACGAAGAGTCGACCGTGATCAAGCCGAAGTTGTCCCATTCTTCCGCCTTGAACACGCTCAGCATGGCCGGCAGGGGGATCGAATTTAGGTAATCGCCAAACCGGATCGAGGCGATGCTGTCGAGCGACACCTCGACGTTATCGGAGGTGAAATTTCTCAGGCTGGTAGACATCAGGCGGACCAAGCGGTCGAAGACGACCTCCAGCATCGGCAGACGCTCATAGGAGACAAGGGCGCTCGACAGGATTTTCTCAATGCCGGAGCGCGTGTCCTCCGTGCCAGAGCCTTCGTCAAAACCGAGAAGGCTGTCGATTTCCTCCTGATCGAGCACCCGCGTCGATTCGCGCGCCGGTCGGCTACTGTCTTCGCCTTGTTCGTCGCCGTCGTCGACCATCGCTGACCATTCGGCTGCGAGGTCATCCTGCTCGTCGCCGGTGCTCGCACCTTCGCCGTCAGCCATCGAGGCTTCACCCTCGGCCACCACCGCATTCTGGTCTTCGACTTCGTCGCCGGGAGGGGTCATATAGATCCAGTCCTATGCCTAGCGGAAACGCTATTGAACGAGCATTTCCTTGAAAAGTACGTCACTGACCTTGACCGGAGCGGCGGCAGCGCTAGCGCGTGCTAAGAGCTCTTCGCGCAAACGATACATGCCCGCCGATCCCTTGAGATCCTCGATCCGCAGTTCCCGTAAATACGTCTGAAAGTTATCGATGATGCGCGGCATTATGCTTTCTATTCGCTGAATATCGTTGGGGTCTTCTAATTCAAGGCTCATCCGAATCTTCAAAAAACTCGATTTCCGTCCGCCTGTGTTCAAATTGACCAAAAGTTCCCCTACATCGTAAAAGACCGCATTTTCGGACGATGTTATTTCGTCGTCACCCTCGACAATCTCCTCGCCGACGATCATGGCGATAATGGGGTCCAAGAGCCCCGTGAAATAAGCCCCCGCCACGCCACCAACTACAAGAAAAATGACCAGGGCGACAACAATAAGAAGCTTGTTCTTGCCGCCTTTTTCGGATGGCGGGCCATCCTCCTCATCAGCGCCCCCTTCATCGTCGAGATCTTCGTCTTCGTCGGCCATCGGCTACTTTCGGCAATTCGTAAGGCCAAACGCCTTCTGCGCCGCTAGCCATAGAAGATAATCCAGGTTGGTTAACAACTGATTGAGATCGGACAGCCCAGGTCGAATGGTCGAAGGATTTTTCATCGGATTTTGCCGCCTCGCTCCACGCCATAAAACCCGCGCTAGATTGCGAACTGTCCCAACGACTTAGCGAATCGCAGAATACCAAATCCGAGGCTAGCTGGGCAACCGCGCCCGAACCTCAAGGCCCGTCACAACATCCCGAAACGCCAGCCTGTCAACGGCAATTCCTGCCAGGCAAAGAGTACCGCGAAAACCGGGCTCGACCCGGTCCGGTACCTTGGATTTGAACACAACCTTTTGAATTTACACAAACTTATTGATTGGCACGAGCCATGCATATGTAGGGCTGGGATAGTATGAATTGATGAAAATGGGAACGTGGAAAGATGGAAAACACATCATACATAGCTCTGTCGAGACAGAGCGGATTACAGCGACAAATGGACATCATCGCCAACAACTTGGCCAACATGACCACTACCGGATTCAAAGGTGAGAAGATGATGTTTTCCCAGCATCTAGTCAAAAGCCGGGACG
>PTLJ01000058.1 GCA_002938045.1 Alphaproteobacteria bacterium MarineAlpha3_Bin4 | reverse complement strand
TATCGATGGAAGCCGCCGAAAAGGCCATGGAACGGATCGTATCGGGTCGTCCGCCAGTGCTCGATGACGCTGAGAAGGCGGACAATATCACGCTCGGATCGCTCGACCGCGATCTAAAGAAGATTGCTGACTATGATTGGATTTGCGAGGCCGTGATCGAAGACCTCGGTGTCAAACGCGAACTGATGGCACGTATCGAGCCACTCAGGAGCGATGGCTCCGTCGTCAGCACGAACACTTCAGGAATTCCACTGCGCGACATCACGAACGGTATGCCCAAGCACCTACGCCGCAACATCGCCGTTACACACTTCTTCAATCCAGTAAAAGTAATGCGCCTGATGGAGCTGGTGCCCGGAACGGATACCGACGGCGACGTTATTGAGGCATTATCGGCGTTTTGTGGCAGAACCCTCGGCAAGGGCGTTGTCCACGCTAAGGATACGGTCAACTTTATCGGCAACCGAATCGGTTGCTTCTGGATGCTGATGGGTCAGCACCGGGCAAAGGAAGCCCGTGACGAGGGCCTTTCCACGGAAATGATCGACGCGCTGATGTCGGATCCGGTTGGCCTACCACCGACCGGGCTCTACGGCTTGATCGACCTTGTTGGTCTCGATGTAATGGATCTCGTGGGCAAGAACCTGGCCCAAAACTTACCAGCCGGTGATATGGGCGCCGATTTTGTCGCCTTACCGGCTGCCGAACAGGCGATGCTCAAGCGTGGCCAGATTGGACGTAAGTCGGGCGGAGGCTTCTATCGCGTCAATAAACTTAACGACGGTTCCAAAGTAAAGGAAGCATTCAACCTCGAAACCGGCGACTGGAGCAACGCCGAAGAGGTTGCACTCGACGACGCCCACAGTAACCTGGACGTTATGTTCGCTGACGACGCCATGGGGCGTTTCTGCTGGCACGTCATGGGTGGCACGCTTAGCTATGCGGCTGATCTGATCCCTGAGATTTCAGACGATGTGGTGAACATCGATTGCGCCATGCGTTGGGGCTTCAACTGGAAGCAGGGGCCATTCGAGATGCTCGACGCACTTGATCCAGCCCGCTTCATTAAGCGCCTTGAAGCGGACGGCCTGAACGTGCCGAAAATGCTCGGTGTAATGCGCAACGCCGGCGTCGAAACCTTTTACCGAAACGATGGCCGGGAATTTCTCGGTCGTGACGGAAACTACTACCCGATACCGGCCGAATAGATCGGGCCGGACGCCCACCGCGACAATAACGTTTGAACCAAAATCTCCTAGATAACCGTCAACTAGTCCTGATCAAGTGCCCGCGGGTTGCTCTCGCCAACTCGGCGGCGGGTGATAGTTTCGAGGAACGCACGCATACGAGCATGATCGGGCGTGCCGGCAGCATAAGTGCCGGCACGTATACGTGCCGATAGTTCACGGTAGAGATCCTCAGATTGACCGTCGACTCCCAGCAGATCCCTCAATACAACTAACTCGCGGCGCTCGGTCTCGCCACCCACCCCCAACTGCCGACCGGCAATGGCGATCGCATTAGAGACCATCAGCGCCTGGTAACGCTTTTCAGTAGGAAGCAAATCGGTGAGATCGTTACGCAGCACCTGGCGTGCTATTTTAAGTAGGTCGGCAGTGTCCGGTCGGTCACGCATGGCCACTATCCAATGTCATTTTCAGAATTTCGAGTTCTAACTCGGGGATCACATGACCAGTCAAAGCTAACTCCAACGATGGCTCGATGCCTGAGATGTGCCGCGCCGCCTGTTGCGCCGCGATCACCGCCCAACGTACGTGGGCCATTACTTCCCAATAGGCGACAGCTTTTGGATCGATGGCGGTTCCGGCCTCAGCCTCGTAGCCCTCGTAAAAAGGTGCACGTTCTGAGATGCCACCGGCCTCCCGACCGGTTGCACCAAACCGCCAACACTTGGCACAGAACCAGCCTAAATCCTCGTGCCGATCACCCCAACCGGCGAACTCCCAATCGAGGACGCCGGTCAATTCGCCACAGTCGACCATGTAGTTGCCAGTGCGGTAATCGCGGTGACAAAGAACTGGCTTACCAGGCGTGGGAGCTTCAGCCACCAACCACGTTAGGCCCCATTCTAGAACTGGCATTGGCCAATCCAACGAATCAATGTAGCCACGGTAGCGTTCAACCGCTGCCAGCGCCGGGTCGTTTGGAGCCGAGCCAAGGAAAACGAGGTCGTTCCTAGGAGGTTGGATGCTGTGGAGACGCGCCAGGTTAAGACCTAGCTTGCGGGCTAGACCCGGATCATCATTCCCCTTGACCAACAAATAGCCAGACGCTTCACCGCTGATCCGGTGCATGAGGAAGAATGGTCTGCCAAGAATGCTCGTGTCGGTACACAAGAAACACGGTTCTGGCACCTGAACACCGGCTGAGTGCGCCGCCTTCAGGAGTTGATATTCATGCGCCCTTCCGTGACTCGCAGCAACGCCCGAAGGCGCATCACGGCGCAGTACAAGTTCATGGCTGCCAACCCACTCACCTTCCGCTACTGTTAAATTGACGGCCCAGTTATCCTGGATGGCACCTCCAGAGAGGTGCTTCAGTTCCGTAATTTCCACAGCACAGTTGGCGACGCTGGCAATGTAGTCTTGCAAACGGGAGCGAGTTTTCCCGGCACTTAACTCCATGACCAGAAATCCAATCCGCGCTCCGCGAAATGCCGGGCTAGAACCATCTTGTGGACCTCGGATGCGCCGTCGACCAAGCGCGCCTGACGTGCGTAGCGGTACATCCATTCCAATAGCGTATCCTTAGAATAGCCCTTTGCCCCGCATAGCTGGATCGCTGTATCAACGGCCTTGTGAAGAGTGTCGGCGACGGCGATCTTTGCCATAGCCACCTCGGTGCGAGCGAAGTCCCCTTGATCGAGCTTCCAAGCCGCGCTCATGACCAGCAATCGGCCTGTATGAATGGCCATAGCTGCCTCGCCCAGCATCAATTGCACGGATTCACGTTCGGCCAATTTAATGCCGAACGATTGCCGCTCAGAGATGTAGTCGTTGGCAATTTCGAGCGCACGCTTTGCCATCCCGAGCCAACGCATACAATGGGTCAAGCGCGCAGTGCCCAAACGAACCTGCACGCACTTCATACCGCGACCGATGTCCATCAATCGATCCCCGTCGGGGATTTCTAAGCCATTGAACCTAAGTTCGCAGTGGCCGCCATGCTCCTCCGGGCCCATGATTGGGATCCGCCGTATGATCTCCCAGCCTGGTTGGCTACTATGAAATAGGAAAGTGGTGAGCTCGCGCCTAGGCTCATCGGAGGTGCGCGCTAAGAGTATGAAATGGTCAGCCCCCTGTGCACCGGTAATGAACCATTTATGACCATTTATGACCCACGTATCGCCCTTCTTCTCCGCAATCGTCTGCATCATCCCGGCTGGATCAGAGCCGGCGCCCGGCTGCGGTTCGGTAATAACAATGGAAGATCGTACCTCGCCATCGATGATCGGCTGCAGCCACTTATCTTTCTGCTCCTCTGTGGCGACACGGTTAAGGACGAACATGTTGCCGTCGTCAGGAGCTGCAGCGTTGAAAACAACGGGGCCGAAAATGGAACGCGCCATTTCTTCGTAACATGCCGCCATGCCGATCGTGTCGAGGCCGCCGCCGCCACGCTCTTTCGGCATCGAGAGTGCCCATAAGCCTTGCGAGCGGGCTTCATCACGCAAGCCCTTTAGCAACTCTTCGCGGATGTTCTCGTGATCGTCAAAAGAGGCAGGATCGTTCTCAAGCGGCATAATGCGCTCGGCGACAAAGGCGCGGATGCGCTCTTGGATTTGCTCGACTTCTGGAGAAAGCGTGAAATTCATTCGCCCCTCATTCCGCTGCCGTGTTGTGGCCGTTGTGCAGAACACCCATGCTCAGTCCGACCAAAAGCGACGTCACCAGCCCCAGATGATCGAGCAGGTAGAGCGTGTCGGCTATGGCGATGTCCTGGATGTATTGGTTCGTGTCGTCGGGCACATCCGACAGCGGATAACCGCGCGCGCACAACGATACAGTGGTAATCAGAGGACTGCATCGTCTCTTGCTGTGCCCAACTGCGGTAGTCGCCTCCGCATTCGCGCAGGAACAACACCGGTCGGCCGGTTCCAATATCCTCGTAATGGAGCGTCACCCTATCTCGGTTAGCGCTCGGCACGGTAGTCCCCTCGTTAGACCATTCTACAACGAGCTTACCAGATGCCCGCCATCGACGGGAATTATGGAACCGGTCATGTAGCCGGACGCGTCTGACGCCAGCAGCAGAAGCGACCCATCCAAGTCCTCGGGCCGTCCGATCCGCCGCTGTGGGATGCGTCTGATCAATTTGGCGCCAGCGTCGCTTTTAAGAAATTCTCGGTTGATGTCGGTCTCCACGTAGCCCGGCGCGAGGGCATTCACGCGAATATTGTAGCGGGACCACTCCAGTGCTAGGGCCTTCGTCATCTGGACGACACCGGCTTTAGAAATGGCATAGGGCGCGATACGACCCGAAACCCGAAACCCTAGGATCGACGCAATGTTAACTATCGAGCCGCCGATATTAGCTGCAATCATCCGTCTCGCCGCCTCCTGCGCTACCACCCATGCCCCTTTCAGGTTGGTATCGATTACTCGGTCCCATTCGGACTCCGAGACGTCGAGCGCCCTCTCACCGCCGACGATGCCAGCATTGTTGACCACCACCGTGACCAGCCCTGCATCTTGTTCGGTAACGTCGAACGCGCCGGCGACACTTTCCGGGTTGGTCACGTCCAGGCTTACAGCCAGCGCTCGGCCACCGGTTGACACGATCTCGGAGACCACTGCGGCGACCCGGTCGTCACGTCGAGCGGCGACGGCAACGGTCGCACCGGCGGTAGCAAGGACTTGGGCAAAATGGGCGCCGAGGCCTCCTGACGCGCCTGTCACTAGCGCCACCTGACCCGCAAGCGAAAAAAGCTCTCTCATTGCGAATCAATCCCCCCGCACCTGTTCACGCAGAACGAATTTCTGAATTTTTCCGGTAGAGGTCTTTGGCAGCGGACCAAAAACAACCTCCGTCGGGGCCTTAAAGTGGGCCATATTATCGCGACACCAGCCAATAATATTTGCCTCGGCAACGTCGCCTGCATCAGGTTTGAGGGTGACGAAGGCACACGGGGTCTCACCCCACTTTTCGTGCGGCTTGGCAACGACGGCGGCTTCCATAACCTCCGGGTGCTTATAAAGTACATCCTCAATTTCAAGGCTGGAGATGTTCTCGCCACCAGAAATGATGATGTCTTTCGAGCGGTCCTTAATCTCGACATAGCCGTCGGGGTGCAGTACGCCCAGATCGCCGGTGTGGAACCAGCCGCCTGAAAACACGGCCTCGGTGGCCTCGGGGTTCTTAAGGTAACCCTTCATCACCGTATTCCCGCGTAACATCAACTCGCCCATGCTCTCTCCGTCAGCCGGCACTTCAGTCATCGTCTCGGGATCCATTACGGTCTGCTCGGAAAGGGTCGGATAACGAACCCCTTGGCGCGCCATCTCGGCGGCTTGGCGGTCGGCATCAAGGCTGTCCCAGGGCGTCTGCCAGGCGCAAAAGGTCGAAGGCCCATAGCTCTCAGTCAAGCCGTATAGGTGGGTGACATTGAAGCCAAGGCGTTCCATCCCTTCGATAACAGCGCTCGGCGGCGCAGCCCCTCCGGTTGCCACCTCGACCGTCTGCGGAAAGGCTGTTTTCACGTCGTCCGGCGCATGGACCAGCATGTTAAGCACGATCGGCGCGCCACACATGTGGGTAACGCCGTGGTCCCGGATAATCGGGAAGATCTGCCCTGGATCGACGCTGCGAAGGCAGACGTGGGTGCCCCCGATGGCAGTCACTGCCCAGGTAAAGCACCAGCCGTTGCAGTGGAACATCGGCAGCGTCCACAAGTACACGCTTTCGCGGTTCAGCCCCATGACTACAATTTGGCCGAGTGCGTTGAGGTACGCGCCGCGGTGGTGATAGACGACGCCCTTTGAGTTGCCCGTTGTGCCCGAGGTGTAGTTGAGGGAGATTGCCTGCCACTCATCGTTCGGCGTTTCCCAGCGGAAGTCAGAGTTACCTTCATCAAGGAAACTTTCGTAGTCCTTCTCTCCCAATAGTTCGCCACTATTTACGAGTGGGTCGTCGATGTCGATGACGATGATTTCGTGCTCTATCTCGTCTAGCGCTTGTTTAATCGTCGGTGACAACTCGCGATCGGTGATCAGAACGCTAGCCTCTCCGTGTTCGAGGATAAATGCGATCGATTTACCGTCGAGACGAAAGTTGAGTGCGTTAAGGACCGCGCCAATCATCGGCACCCCGTAATGCGCTTCCAGCATCGGCGGTGAATTGGGAGCCATCACCGCTACAGTGTCGCCGAGGCCAATGCCCCGACCCTTGAGCGCCGAAGCCAGTCGCCGGCAACGGGTATCGAATTCCGCGTAGGTATAGGATTTGTCGCCGTGGATAACGGCGGCCTTGTCCGGGTAGACGGAGGCGGCCCAGGCTAGAAAGCTAAGCGGCGTCTGGGTCTGGTGGTTGGCGACGGTCTGATCGAGATCACGTTCGAAGATGTTTTCCTCGCTCATGCGGTCCCTCCCCGTCGGCAGTTTGCGCCGTTCCCTTTATCAACCGTTTGATTTCGATTGACAAATATCACGAATGCAATAAGCGAGAAAGCGGTGGTATGCAGTGGCGCGACTTGTCAATGAAGCTATATCGCAAGCGAGGAAATTACGGCAGATGACGACGATCGAGACACAACCGAAGATCAGTTTCGGCACCCGAATCCATGTGTCACCGTTCTTCAACGCGACACGGCGCTGGGGCTATAAATCCTACACGACCTACAATCATATGTTCATGCCGGCCTTTTTCGAAAGCCCAGAGGCAGACTTCTGGAAATTAGTCAACGACGTCACCCTCTGGGATGTGGCCGGAGAACGCCAAGTAGAGATCACGGGGCCCGATGCAGCCCGTTTCGTGCAATATTTGACGCCGCGAGACCTCTCAGCGTGCAAGATCGGCCAGTGCAAATACTTGCTCCTGACCGACAACGAAGGCGGTATTCTTAACGACCCCATACTGTTGAAACTGGGTGATGACCACTTCTGGCTGTCGCTAGCCGATTCCGACATTCTGTTTTGGGCCCGCGGCGTTGCCATTCACGCCGGCATGGATGTTAAGATTGGTGAGCCCGACGTATCGCCTCTGCAAATCCAGGGTCCTAAGGCGACGGATGTAATGGTTGCGCTGCTCGGGGCCGGGATCGCCGATCTCGCGTACTTCCGATTCATCCAGACAACGCTGGCCGGCGCGCCGGTGATCGTCTCGCGTACAGGTTGGAGCGGGGAGCGTGGTTATGAAGTTTTTCTTCGCGATAGCAACTATGGTGATGCCGTATGGGAGACGATAATGGAGGCCGGCGAGCCTTTCGAAATCGCCCCCGCAGCACCGAACACAATCCGCCGGATCGAGGCTGGAATACTTTCTTACGGTGCCGACATGACAATCAAAAATAACCCCTTCGAGATCAATCTTGAGCGCTTGCTCGACCTGGATCAGGACGCGGACTTTATTGGCAAGACTTCACTCAAGAAAATCGCCGCGGAGGGCGTCCGTCGTCGCCTGGTCGGTCTCAAGTTGAGTGGCTCGCCGATGATCAGCGCCAACATTCGGCGCTGGCCCATCATCCGCGACGGCGAAACTGTTGGCAACGTCACCAGTGCTATCTATTCGCCGCGCATGGAAGCGAACCTGGCACTTGCCATACTCTCTGTTGACGCCACCGAATTGGGACAGGAACTGATCGTCGAGACAGTTGACGGACCTGTGACTGGCACCGTTTCACCGCTTCCTTTTCACCAAAAAATGCAGACCGCGCAAGCTTGAGGTTTGACCATGCGCTTTCTCGTCTTCCAGCATATCAATATCGAGCACCCAGGAGTATTCAGAGAGTTTATGGCCAAGGACGGTGTTGAATGTACCACGGTCGAACTCGATGAGGGCGAAACAATCCCATCGTTGGACGGCTAC
>PTLJ01000057.1 GCA_002938045.1 Alphaproteobacteria bacterium MarineAlpha3_Bin4 | reverse complement strand
GGTAGAGTGGTGGAGGGAGTTGGATTCGAACCAACGTAGGCGTACGCCAACGGGTTTACAGCCCGTCCCCTTTAGCCACTCGGGCATCCCTCCTGGCACCTATAAATACGGCGCTGTTTGGCGCCTGGAAGTTCCGGAAATACGAGGATTTGCAGCCAGTTGTCAACTTCAAAACAAAGCAAAAAACGCAATGTCGCTTCGCCTTCCAATCAGATGAGGCCGAGGCGCTTGCAGACACCACAATTTCCACCATGATAATGGCCACCATGGTAAAGCGCAAGCAGAGTTCGAAACGCCAATATGCGGGCCACTCCAAAATCCCCAATGACGTCAGCAAGCCTGACCAACCGGGGGCGAAAAGTAGCCGGCGACAATCAAGCATTGGGCGCGAGTGGATTTACGGGACGCACGCGGTGCAAGGGATCCTTGCGAACCCTCTGCGCCGCTGTCACCGGATCTTCGTCACCGGACAAACGTCGAAAGTCTTAACCCACCTCCCTGCCAGCCGATCCTGGCATTTGCCAGAACCGGAGATCTGCCAACGGGCGGTGTTAGACGCGTCTCTGCCTAGTGGCGCCATCCATCAGGGCATCGCGGTTGAGGTTGACCCGCTACCGAGTGTCGAAATAAGCGACATATGCGACGCTCTTTCGGCCGACCAATCCGCGGTCGTCGTCATTCTCGATCAGGCAACGGACCCGCGAAACATTGGCGCCGTGCTCCGGTCTGCGGCCGCGTTCGGTGCGAATGCGTGCATCATGCAGAATCGCCACGCGCCCGATGTAACGGGCGTTTTGGCAAAGGCCGCGTCGGGGGCCCTGGAGAAGGTTCCGCTGATCCAGGTGACAAATATCGTACGATCGATGAAAGAACTTCAGGCTTCCGGGTTTTGGTGCGTTGGCCTCGACGGCAACGCCGATCGGGATTTAGCATCGGCCAATCTTTCGGGACGGATCGCACTCGTGGTAGGTGCTGAAGGACGCGGTCTGAGGCGCTTGACCCGGGAACACTGCGACATCATGGTCAGGATTCCGATCTCCAGCGCGGTCGAAAATCTCAATCTTTCGACCGCTGCAGCGGTAGCCCTTTATGAAATCGCTCGTCGTGCTGACGCCGAGATCCCCTAACCCACCACTTACAGCTAATTTCGGCACACCTAGACAAGCTCCGTTGCCATTGCAATAACTTTTCCAAATTAGCCTGATCCTGCAGCGGACCAGTATGGGCAGGAAGACAATCGCCCGACCAAAGGTGGTTGCCCGAGAACTTTAAGATAGAATGTTCATCTCCCGGGACAGTATCGCCCACGTCGTGATGGCAATCACTCTCGCAGGGCTGGCCCTCACCGCCATCGCCAGCAAATCAAAATTCTTCGAAACGGCCGAGACCGCAATCAGCGCCCTCAAACTGGAAACCGTTACCACCTGCGACAACGGTTCTGCCACGTTCAAGTTCATGAAAGCCGGCTTGGCGTGGCCGAATTCGAGCACGTTTGCAATTTACCGGTTCTACGAACAGTCTCAGAAGATGGTCAGTAAGCACAATCGTTTATGTCGATCGGACATGCCGATAATACTTCCACAGCATCAATGCAGCTGTTGTACGCCATGGCCGCCATTGTTCACCAATTTGATCCAGTTCTGCCAACGTCGGCCTCTGTCGGAGATTCAACAGATTCTGGGCGGCGACCGCAAGCGCGAGATCACCGGCCGGCCAGATGTCCGGCCGATCAAGGGCGCACATCAGATAGATGTCGGCGGTCCATCGTCCGATTCCCTTGATTTGGGTCAACGCGGCACGGGCTGCCGTGTCGTCCATTCGATCCAATTCCTTAAGATTCAGATCGCCGTCAATTGTGGATTGGGCTAGACATGTTGCGTATTGCGTCTTCGCCTGGCTTAATCCGCACCGTCGGAGTTGGCCGGCGTCCGCCTTGAGGATGGTATCTGGGCAAATCTCGCCGAGGCTGCCCGCGAGCTTGCGCCAGATCGCCGCCCCGGCTTGCACGGAAACCTGTTGTTCGATGATTACCCTAAGCAGTGCCGCGAACCCGGGTTCATGGTCGCGAGCCATTGGTCGTCCTACGAGGTCGAATGCGCGAGCCATATTAGGGCCAGCGGTGACTAGAGAATCGATGTCGTCTGCGATTTTATGTATCCTGCACCTCACCTCAACTCTTCAACCGGCGCCACACCAAACACATCGAGCCCGGACGCGATCACCGTCGCAACTGCCTGCACCATGGCCAAACGGGCCAGAGTCAGGTCGCGGTCGTCATCGTGAATGAAACGCAGGCGTGAATTGTCTTTACCTTTATTCCACAGCGCATGGTAGAGAGTCGCAATATCATTCATGAAGTATGCAACCCTGTGCGGCTCGTGGGCTTCGGCGGCGCTTTCGACCAGACTCGGCCAACCGGCCATCATCCGAATCAGTTCTAATTCTGCCGGATCGTCGAGCCGGTTAAGCTTGGCCTCCGCTAACGCGCTGGGCGTTATCTCGACGGGTTCAAATCCGTCGCTAGCGTTGCGCAAGACTGAGCGGCAACGGGCATGAGCGTACTGGACATAGAATACCGGATTGTCCTGCGATTGCTCCAGCGCTTTCTCCAGGTCGAATTCCATTTGACTGTCGTTCTTGCGCGTCAGCATCATGAACCGGACGACATCCTTACCGACCTCTTCGATTAGGTCCCGGAGGGTAATGAACGTACCCGCCCGTTTTGACATGCGTATCGGCTCGCCGCCTTTCTTCAGATGCACCATTTGGCAGAGCTTAATAATGAGTTCCCCTTCGCCGCCGGTAACTGCCTCCGTCGCGGCCTTCATCCGCTTCACGTAGCCGCCATGGTCAGCGCCCCAGATGTCGATCATCCGCTTGAAGCCGCGCCGGTATTTATCCCGGTGATTGGCGATGTCGTTGGAGAAATAAGTCCAGCTACCGTCGGATTTCATCAGCGGGCGATCGGTGTCGTCACCAAACTCGGTCGCTCTGAACAAGGTTTGTGGACGCGGCTCCCAGTCGTCCGGGTTTTTCCCTTTCGGCGGATTGAGGGTGCCGGTATAGATCAGTCCGCTCTTTTGCAGTTGTTCCAGCACCGCATCGACGGCGCCTGCTTCAATCAGTGCACGCTCCGACGTAAAGACCTCATGCACGACCCCGAGTCGTGCCAGATCAGCCTTGATAATTTCCATCATCCGCGTCACCGCGAACTCGCGAAACTCATGCAGCCACTCCGTTTTCGGCGCGCTGAGCCATTTCTCACCGTCGCGCTCGGCGAGAGCCTCGCCGACGGACTTGAGATAGTCGCCTGGATAGAGACCCTCCGGAATCTCAGCGATATCCTCGCCCAGGGCTTCGCGGTACCGAAGGTAGGTGGAGCAGGCCAGGGTATCGACCTGGGCACCGGCATCGTTGATATAATACTCCTTAGTCACGGCAAAACCGGCCTTCGTCAACAGGTTCGCCAGCACGTCGCCGACTACGGCACCGCGCGCGTGGGCAACGTGGAGCGGCCCAGTCGGGTTGGCTGATACATACTCGACGTTGACCGCCTCTCCAGCGCCCAACCGGGAATTGCCGTAGGCTGGCCCACTGGTCAGAATTTCCGCCAATCGCGCGTGCCAAAACGCTGGCGTAAGGCGCATGTTGATGAACCCCGGGCCAGCAATCTCAGTCTCCGTGACCGTTTCCAGCTTCTTTAGCCGATTGGAAATCGAGGCTGCTAGTTCGCGAGGGTTTATGCCGACCGGCTTAGACAGAACCATGGCCGCATTGGATGTAATTTCACCGTGAATTGCATCTCGCGATGGTTCGACGCTTACTCGTGTCGTCTCCAGATCTGCCGGAAGCACACCCTCGGCCTTGAGGTCGTCGATGATAGCGACGACGATTTCGCGGAAATGGTTAAATAGATTCATTCGGGCTCGTGATCGCAATCCGGGCAGAACATTGCGGTTATCGCCGGTGATACCCCAGCCGCCGAGACCGATCAAGCCAGCCGACTTGATCGCAGGGTTGCAGACTTTACCAGACGATGTCAGGCTAATAATACGAAAACACGAGACGACCAATGGTCAAGAAACGGAAAATCCATACCAAGGTTTTTAAGAAGCGCCTACTGGCAATGCGCGAAGAGCTAGAGCAGCTCTCTGAAGTGACGGAGGATGCTCGCAAGCCGGTCGAGCTCGACCAAACGATGGTTGGCCGCCTGTCGCGCATGGATGCACTGCAGGAACAGGCCATGCAATTGGCGACGGAAGGGCGTCGTCACGCGGAACTGCAACGAATTGACGCCGCCATCCAGCGAATTGTCGACGGCGAATTTGGTGAATGTGTCAGTTGCGGCGAAGACATCGAACCGAAACGCCTAGAATACGATCCCTCCATACCTACTTGCATCGATTGCGCTGCCTTATAGTCGTTGGCGTGCGGCAGCATTTCCGCAGCTTTCGCGCCCCTCCGGCAATAGCGAGACCCAATTGTTAGTCAGACGAAAAGGCGATTGCGCCGCGATCCGGTCAATGCAAGAAGCTGTGACGAGCCAGGTGGTGGAAGCGCCAGGTCAACAGAATGAAGGATACGCCGCTACCGAGGAGCACCCCTTGCAGCAGCCCGATCGCCCCCTGCCCGCCCGGGAACACGAAAAGATACACTGCGGGCACCATGACGCCAAAGAAGGCGAAGGACTGCATGGCACTTGGTATCCACACGTCCTGTCGGCCTCGAAGCGCATTGGCCATCACTGCCTGGCCCCCGTCAACAATAGGTAAGTAAGCCATGAAAGCCACCAGCGGTGCAGTGATGACCATAAGCGCCGGGTCGTTAGTAAAGATGCGGGTCAACGGCTCTGCGGCAAACAGAAACAACAGGCCGAAAGCGATCATAGTGAGGGTATTGACCCCGAGCCCGGTCCAACCGGCAAGCCTAAGGTCGGACAGATCGTTACGGCCATGCGCGACGCTGACCCGAACCGAGGTCGCGGCACCCAGGCCGAGCGCCACCATGAAAACCATGGCGAGGAGGTTGAAGGCGATCGAATAGGCAGCGAGCGGGAGAGGCCCGAGCCAGCCGGCGAACATATTGACCGCAGCGAAGGAGCTCGTTTCGACACCGATGCTCGTGCCGACGCCGTATCCAATCCAACGTTGCTGAGCCCAGGCGCGCCAGCCGCCCGGCGGTCGAACGCGTACCCCGAAGATGACTTGTTCTTTCATCGTCCATACGTAGGTGATCAAGGCGACAGCGATGATGCACCTGGAAGCCGTCGTCGCCCAAGCTGCGCCGACGGCTCCCATTTCAGGCACACCCAACTTACCAAAGATGAAAACCCAATTAAGCAGCGCGTTGACCACGTTCGCACCCAACATAGCGATCATCCCAGGCACCGGTTTGCTGATACCCTCCATGAAGAAAGCCGTAGTCAGGTACACGAGATAGACCGGCAGGCCGAGCCCGATCACCATCATGACGTCACCGCCATGTGCCGCAAGCTCCTGTGATTGACCCACCAATGCTAGCAGTGACTCGCCGAACAACGATACGACCGCGCTGGCGAAACCGAGCCCAAAGGCGTAGGGCAACGAATACCGCCACGCCTGACCGCAAGCCGGATAATCGCCGGCCCCAAAACGGTTAGCGCTGATCACCAAGGTTCCCATCAACAGACCAAGGCCACCGACCATCATGGGCATCACCAGGGCCAAGCCGATAGACAAATAGGCCAGTTGCTGCGAGTCGTAATGTCCGGTCATGACCATGTCGACCGTCGCCATGAGGATGACGCCCGATCGCGCAACGACGATGGGCCCGGCGAGACGGACTAACGCATCGACGTGCCGTTTCAGTTTGGCGAACGACCTGTAAACATCCGAGCCTAGGGGAGCGCGGTCCATCGGCGGCTTTCAGTCATTGCGTGGTTTTCGCCGTCACCCACGACGCAGCGAGGGATCGTATGGTACGGATTGTTTGACGGGTCAACGCATGTGTCTATATGCGCAAAGAAAGAGAGGTAACGACAGGCAACTCACTCGGTCAGGGAAAAGCGGACTAGGCATGCAACGCGTCGACCATGCGCAATAGCTCGTCCAGTTCCGGATCACGAACGCCGAGATCCGCCATAACTGCGATCGTCATTGATAGATAGTCGCGGCACGTCCCGTATTCGCCGCTGGCCCGCGCGATAATCGGCGCCATCTGTTGCATCGGCATGGGGCCGACGTATTGACGGCTGGTGTGATTGACGACGAAGGTGATGGCTTGCATGACGTCCCCAGTTTCGAACTCGATCTCGCACCAGGCAGGTTCGTAAATACCGGTCGTCATTTCACGACACCAGAGGGCGTCAAGCGAGTCTTCCAGATGGTCGTCCGCAAGCCGGTAAGCAACACCGCGGCACTCGCGGTCCGCTTTCTCCAGGCACAGCCCAAGCCCCGGCATGTCGGGGGTGCCACGGGCCTTCGTAGTCCAGATATGAAATTTCCGCTCGTATCCGGTGATCGTCGCCGGCCGATGCTCAGTAAAGGAGAAACACGGATTCCACATCAACGAACCGAACCCGAATACCCAGACGCCATCGCCCGATGGTGCGCTCGCCATGATGCGCCATTGGCTCTCAGCGCGTGCTTCGTCCGACAACTCGCAATAGGGCTGCTCAGGGCCGTCGATCATCGGTTTGTCCATGGAGCCAATACCGCTAAACGTCCAATCATCCGTCAGCGCCGCCAAACAACCACACGCAGACGAGCGAACTTTAGTTCTTCTGCCAACGAAGGCCAACGGGTTTTCCAATCGGTCGGGTTCGGTTGCAAGGCGTGTGGGTGGCCGTTTTGGTTTCGCGCGTCAGGAATAAATCCGATGACGCTAGCAGATTGTTCTTTGGTAGGAGAACACCGGTTGGCAATGATGAAACATCCTTGCGTCGATGCCAGAATGCTAGTCGCATTAGCGATCGCATCCAGCGAATCCGTCTTGTCGTCCTGGCCCGGCTTGACGTCGAAACTGTTGTCTTACCCAACGTTCGGCCATGGGTCACATTTGCTGGCCGCCATGGTAGAATGCGAGAAATTTTCCTGACGATCCGGCCTTCAGGAACGCCAGCGCGCAACCGAGCTGGCGGTCTTTCTTTTCGCCCACCGCGGGGCAAAGGTCGGCCGATATGCTCGGCGGATTGGCGGGCGTGGTCTCGTCGACGGCGTCGAACGAGCCAGGGAGGTCGTTCTCGCGTTGTTTTTTCTGTGATTTCGCCACCTTGAGGACAATGTCCGGCTGCACACCGCGAGCCTGTATTGTGTGGCCGGACGGCGCGTAATAAAGCGCCGTAGTTAACCGCAACGCCCCCTCGACCGGCAGCGGCATGATTGTCTGAACCGAGCCCTTGCCAAAGGAGCGGGTGCCCAGGACCGTGGCTCGGCGGTAATATTTGAGTGCGCTAGCAACGATCTCGGAGGCCGAAGCCGAGCCTTCGTTTATCAGCACCACCATCTGCGCACCCTTCGCGAGATCGCCCTCAGCGGCAGCGTATGATTGGTGATTCTGAGGCAAACGGCCGCGGACGGATACGATCTCTCCGGCGTCGAGAAAAGCGTCGGCGAGGATCAAGGATTGGTCGAGCAGACCGCCCGAATTATTACGAAGATCGAGCACGATGCCGCGCAAATTGCTACCCAGTTCACCGTGGATGACGGCGAAGGCCTCTTCGATGCCGATTTTCATCCGCTCCGAAAAGCGGGTCACCCGAATGTAGCCGACTTTGCCCTCTGTCCGCCACTTAACGGCGCGCACCTTGATGATAACGCGGGTGATGGTAACGTCGAAGTCCGGCAACCCAGCGCGTCGGACCCTGAGTATGATAACCGTCCCCGGTCTGCCCCGCATGAGACGGACGGCCTCTAGCAACGTCTTGCCCTTGATTGCCTCGCCGTCAACATGGGTGATCAAATCGCCCGAGTTCATGCCGGCGAGGAATGCCGGTGTGTCCTCTATCGGCGCAACGACTCTGACTAGCCCATCCTCCATGGTGACCTCAATGCCGAGACCCCCGAACTCACCCTTGGTGTGAACAAAACTCTCGCGAAACTGT
>PTLJ01000056.1 GCA_002938045.1 Alphaproteobacteria bacterium MarineAlpha3_Bin4 | reverse complement strand
ACACGGCACCGACGCGCTTCGCGAGCTATTCCTCGAAAAGCTGGTGACTGGCGAGTGGACCGGCACCATGGACCTGACCGAGCCGCAGGCGGGATCTGATCTCGCCCGCATCCGCTGCCGCGCGGTCGAGGAAAACGGCTATTACCGGATTACTGGTACCAAGATCTTCATCACCTACGGCGAGCACGACATGGCCGACAACATCGTCCATATGGTGTTAGCGCGGACACCAAATTCACCTGAAGGCGTCAGGGGAATATCGCTGTTCGTTGTGCCTAAGTTCCTGGTCAAGGACGACAGCTCGCCCGGCGAACGCAATGACCTCAGGTGCGTGTCCCTAGAGCACAAGCTCGGCATCCGCGCTAGCCCAACTGCCGTAATGTCCTATGGCGACGACGGTGGAGCTATAGGCTACATCGTCGGCGAAGAGAACCGCGGCATTGAGTACATGTTCACAATGATGAATAACGCCCGCCTGGCGGTCGGTCTGGAAGGAGTCGCGATTGGCGAGCGGGCCTACCAGCAAGCCCGCGAATATGCCCGCGAGCGAGTGCAGAGCCGGAAACAGGGCTCCAATTCGGCTGAGGCAGTGGCAATTATCGAACATCCGGACGTCAAACGCATGTTGCTGTCGATGAAATCGCAGACTGAGGCAACCCGTGCCGTTGCCTATTTTGTCGCCAGCCAGCTTGATACCGCCCGGCGCCATCCCGACGCTGCCCAACGCGCCGAGGCGCAGGCGCTGGTCGATTTCCTGATCCCAGTCGTCAAGGCATGGAGCAGCGACACCGGTATCGCGGTCGCCGATACCGGTATCCAGATTCACGGCGGCATGGGATTCATCGAGGAATCTGGCGCACCCCAGCACCTGCGCGACGCCCGCATCGCCGCCATCTACGAAGGCACTAACGGCATCCAGGCTAATGATCTCGTCGGCCGCAAGGTGACGCGTGATGAAGGTACGGCGGCGGCGCGATTCATTGCCATGGCCAAGGAAGTAGCGGACCAGCTGACGGGCACCGACGACAATAATCTCAAGGCGATCGGGTCCGCTCTGGCGACGGGAGCGAGTGCCCTCGCGGAATCGACCGATTGGATCGTCGGTAATAATTCGCTCGAGGCCGTCAACGCCGGTGCGGTTCCATACCTGCGCCTGCTCGGGCTCGTCGCTGGCGGATGGGCGATGGGCCGAGCGGCCCAAGTCGCCGTCAATTATCGCAACGCAGGCGATGACAATTCAGGTTTCTATCGGGCCAAGATTCTTACCGCACGGTTTTACGCCGAGCACCTGCTGCCTGAGACGTCGAGCCTTGCTGCTGTCGTGATCCACGGTTCTAGTACCGTTTCAATGGCTACGGAAACCGACTTTTAGCTCGCCAATGGCTCGTACGATACCCAGCTAAAATATTGCCAATACGCCTTTTCGTGTTAGGAATGCCCGTGGTGGGTCATCACCATGGTGGAATGGAACGCGGATGAGAAAGTCGACCAATCAATTCGGAAAACAGTCTCTGCGAGTCGCTTTTATTCATGCGCCGGACCCCATCTACGCCGACACGCAGAACTACGGCGCAAAATTTATGCCCGTTTGGGCCTATACCCTGGGGGCGCATATCCCCGGCGACGGCCGCTTCGATTTGTCGCTTCACGATTGCCGCTTCGAGCCGGAGCGCGACATCGCCGAAGCCGATATCTTTCTTTTCAGCGGCATCAACCAGGATTGCGGCAACCTGGAGCGCGTGCGCGCTGATTTGAAGCGACGCTTTTCAGACGCGCTCTCGATAATCGGCGGCCCGATCTGCTGGTCTTTCGACCAAGCTGGGTCTATGGCGCAGCTCGACGGCTTCGATCACATTTTCATCGGCGATGGCGAGGACGAAATCGCTGATATCCTAGAAAAGGTCCGCCTCGGAGAACCGCTGGAGCGCGTGCGAAGAGTCAACAAGAGGTTTCAGATCACCAACGCCAGGCCGTTTTACAGGCCGATGTTGGATTCTACCGTCGGCCGTTACTATGGTGCAGTTCTCGAAGTTTCGCGCGGGTGCCCGTTCCTTTGCGAGTTCTGCGACATACGTGTCCTTCCCGATAACAACCGGGCACACAATAAATCGGCTGACCTGATCGTCTCCGAGCTGGACCACCTGTGCAGGCTCGGAGTCCAACAGGTTCTGTTCGCCTGCGATAATTTCATCGGCGAGCCTAGATGGGCCGAGGAGGTCATCGACAAGATCCTGGAATGGCAGCAGCGTACTGGCTTTCGGCCGAGCCTCTACACCTGGCTGACGGTCAACCTCTACAAGTTGGATTTTCTGATGATAAAAATGCGACGGGCCGGATTCGACATGCTGTTCATCGGCGTCGAGAGCTTCAGTCGCAACTCCTTGCTTGAGACCGCGAAGGTGCAAAACTCGGTAACGGACATGGTCGAGGTTATACGCAAGATTCAATCCTACGGCTTCATCGTCGTCGCCGGTCTGATCTTCGGCTTCGATTCCGACGATGAGACCTGCTTCGATGCGACTCTGACCGGTCTCAAGAAGAGTGCACTGCTTTCCGGTGATCCGTCGCTGCTGACGGCGCTACCCGGCACTCCCTTGTATCGTCGGATGAAATTGTCGGACCGGTTGCGCCAAGTGCGGTTCGGCCTCGGCGGTTATAAATACCAAACCAACATCACTTATCTGCTGCCGACGGACGTGATGATCGATGGCTACAAGCGGTTTGTCACCGGATTCTGTGACGGCGCTTATCAATATGGCCGGCTCAAGGACTTTTTCGACCTGCTTGGCCAAGGCAACTTCGTGCCAATGGACGGCCAGGGTTTTGGGAATCTGTGGCTGTTTCTGCGCATGATCCTTGGCAATCGAGCGGCACTATGGCAGATGACGCAGCGCCTGGCCCGGTTTTTGGTGCGTCCAAGCAATCTCTACTATGCCCTCAAGGGCCTTGGCCTGGCCCTCAGCCACCGCGATATCAAAGGCAGGTTCGGCTACTTCCAGTTCTGGCTTTTCGCCTGGACCAATGCGGTGCTCAAGTATCAGAACATCTCCGCCAGCGATTTTGACATCGATAGCGTGGGCGCGGAATTCGACATTGGTAGGATCCTACCGAACGATTACGCGACCACCGCTGACGAGGACATCCCCGTACAAAAGATCAACGCCCAGTTACGGGCGACGGTATCGCAGTTGGAATCGGTGGTTGCGGAACGCTCGGCCTAAGGCAGCGTCGGGCCACTGAACTCGAGCGGCCGCGCCTGGGCAAGGGGCTCTCGGTGGGAGTCCCTTAATCCTCGGAAAATCCTTGCTTTTTTAACCTTTTTCCCACAATTTTCTGGCAAGCGACATCAACGTTTCGATGCCCGGATCGACCATTCTAAACCCATTCGTGTGCGGGTGTTCGTGGATGTGGCTTAAGAACGGCGGCCCCCGAATAGGTTTTGGCTCACAAAAGACATCGCAGTTTTTGGGTGGTTTTGATAATAGGTTTGAGGATTCTGAGTTCGTGCGAATTTCCACCACACTGTCACTTTATATCGGCCGCCACTTCCTGGTCGGCTTTCTGGTGCTGTTTGTCTTGTTCCTAACGTTAATCCTGATGCTCGACACGGTCGAACTGCTGCGCCGCGCCGCCTCTAAGCCGCACGTCACGTTTGGAATGGTTGTCGAGATGGCGTTAATGAAACTACCTCATATGGGCCAGCAGATATTTCCGTTCTCGGTTCTGTTCGGCGGCATGGCGGCGTTCTGGCGGTTGACAAGGTCACATGAATTGGTGGTCACCCGCGGAGCCGGTGTTTCGGTCTGGCAGTTCTTGTTGCCTGTAATTCTGATTGCGTTTGGGCTCGGCTTGTTCCAGATCATGATAGTCAACCCCTTGGCCTCAACGACGCTGACACGTTACGAGCGGATGGAGAACGTTCATCTCAGAGGCCAAAAGAGTTTTCTCGCGTTATCCGGTTCCGGCCTGTGGCTCCGCCAAGCTAACCCAAACGGGCAGTCCGTGCTTCACGCTAAACATATACTGCAGCACGGGGACGAAGTAGAGTTGAACGATTTGATCGTGTTCATGTTCGAGGGTAAGGATAAGTTCCGTGGCCGCATTAACTCCAAGTCCGCGCTCCTTGAGGACGGCTTTTGGCACATGCGTAATGCCTGGGTGCATATCCCTGAGGAACCGCCGGCGTTCGAGAAGGACTATTGGCTGTCCACCGACCTAACTTTGGATCGTATTCAGGATAGTTTCGCACCGCCGGAGACGATGTCTTTCTGGGACCTGCCCGGATTCATCGGCACGCTTGAGGTAGCGGGGTTTTCGGCCCTTCGCCACCGGCTGTATTTCCATACCTTGCTGGCGGCGCCATTTCTGATGTGCGCCATGGTCTTGATTGCCGCAACGTTCACGCTCCGCCATTCGCGGCGCGGCGCAACGACGTTCGTCATTTCCGGCGGAGTTCTTACCGGGTTTGTCCTGTATTTTTTCTCGGACGTTGTGTACGCGCTCGGACTTTCCGACAGTATTCCAGTGACACTAGCTGCCTGGACGCCGAGCGTTGTTGCTACTTTCCTCGGGTCAGCGATGCTGCTTCATCTTGAGGATGGATAAAGCGATGCGGCGGGCAACCCTAGAGGGAATGATCTTCTTCGCTGGCCTGTTGGCCATCGCGGCAACGGTGTCACCGGTGGCGCTGGTTTCGGAAAGCCTCGCCGCCGTCACCGATCCCGCACGGCCACTCGGTGTCCTCATATTCCCCAACGAAAGTCAGACTGCGCCACCCAGCGTCAGACCGGTTCCTCAAGCCGTAAGCACTCCCTCTCCTCCCGCTCCACCGCCGCCGGCGGCGAATGAACAAACGACCGATAAGCCGCTCGGCACTCTTTGGTATCAGGAGCCTTACAACGCCAATCACGCGAGACCAACTGCGGTACCGATACCGACGCCCGCCGCCGCACCGGCGGAGAACGGCGTGAGACCGCTTGGAATGCTGTGGTATCCTCACCGATATGTTCCCGACACCCCGGAGCCAGTATCGCTTCCCTTATCGTCACCATCGCTTCGACCGACGATGCAATCTCCGGCACCCGCAATCTCTGCGCCAATATCCAAAACGCTTGCGGCACCGGCCTATTCATCGATCGGTCGGTCGCAGGCGAAGCCACTCGGCATGCTTTGGAACCCCGGTCCGTTCAAACCCGTCACACCAAGCGAGCCGCTGACGCCAGCAGCTACCGGTGCAACCAGTTCTTCGCCGGCGACTCGGGCGGCAGTACCGGAGCCCGATCGGCCCGATACACCCCCGGTCCGAATGAGCGCTGATGAAATGAGCTTTGACCGTGAGCGAGGCATCGTGACTGCAACTGGCAATGTGGTGATTAGTTCTGACGAGCGTACTCTGGTCGCGGACTCGGTAAGCTATGACCAAAACGCGAACGTTGTAACGGCGACTGGCAAGGTAACACTAATCGAACCCGGTGGAGAAAAAATCTTCGGAGACACGATGCAGATATCCGGCGACCTGAGGGACGCGGTCGTTCACAATTTTGGACTGATAATGGCTGATCGATCGCGCATCGCCGGCGCCGGTGCACGGCGCTCCCAAGGAATAGTGACTGAGATGCACAAAACAGTCTATTCACCGTGCAACCTTTGCCCGGACACCCCGGAGCGACCACCCTTATGGCAATTGAAGGCGGTCAAAGTCATTCATGACAAGAACGAGCAAATCGTCGAATACAGGGATGCCTGGTTGGAGGTCTTTGGCGTACCGGTCGCCTATACACCTTATTTTCGTCATCCCGACCCGACGGTGAAACGCCAGACCGGTTTTCTGTTTCCGTCGTACGGCAGTTCCTCGGATCTGGGTTTCCGGCTCGAGACCCCGTTCTTCTGGAACATTTCGCCGTACGAGGACATGACGGTCCGACCGATTATTCTGAGTGAAAAAACGCCGGTCCTCGATCTGGAGTACCGGAGGCGGTTTATGAATGGAGCGATCGATTTGCGCAGCAGCCTCACAGACAACTCTAGCGGTGACGACGATTTTTCGACTGAGGACGGTTCTTTCGGCGTCCGCGGCCATATCGATAGCGAAGGGCGTTTCAACATCAACGACACCTGGCGTTGGGGCTTCGACATGAAGCGCGCCAGCGACGATACCTACATGCGCCGTTACGGATTCGCTTCGCCACAATCATTAAACAGCCAACTTTTCATCGAGGGATTTCGCAAACGCAACTACTTCAGCGCCAATGCCTACGCCTTTCAAGGCCTAGAAGTTTCCGATGAGCAAGATCAAATTCCAATTATTCTGCCCCTCGTCGACTTCAGTCATGTCGGCAATCGCGACAAACTCGGCGGCCGGACCAAGCTCGGGGTCAACTTTCTAGCACTATCCAGAAAGGAAGGAACCGACACCCGCCGGCTATCGGTTCGGCCAAACTGGGAAAGGCCCTTCGCCGATACTCTGGGCGGTTTATATAACCTCTCTTTCGAGCTCAATGCTGATCTCTACCATGTCAACTCGCTTGCCCGAACGGGCAACAAGGGAAAATTCTCCGGCGTTAGCGGTCGGCTCGTGCCCTTGGCAGTTTTCGATTGGCGAATGCCGTTTATTCGTTCGGAGCAAAATATTTACCAAATCTTCGAACCTATCGCCTCTGTCATCTGGAGCCCGAACGGCGGCAATCCAGACAATATCCCGAACGAGGACAGTACCGAGTTGGAGTTTGATGAAACCAACCTATTCAGTACAAACCGTTTTAGCGGTCTTGATCGCGTCGAAGGTGGTGTCAGGTTCAACTACGGCTTGAAATGGGTTGTCTCCAATCACGAGAGCGGTAGTTCGAGATTCTTCATAGGCCAGACTTATCGCCCGCGAACGGATGGTACGTTTCCCATCGGCTCAGGGCTTGAAGAAAACTTTTCCGATATCGTCGGTCGCGTAGACATCTCGCCCGGGTCTCACCTAAATTTGGGATACCGAACCCGGTTCTCCACGAATAATTTCTCGCCGCGCCGAAACGAAGTCGAGATGACGGCAGGGATCCCAGCGTTTCTGGTCAACGCCAACTATGTCTTTCTTGAACGGCAGCAAGACAGCGAGTTTGTGGGACGCGAGGAGTTGACCGCCTCGGCAAACTCGCAAATCAACCGGTTTTGGAGAATTGGTGCCAATGCACGCCGCGATATGGAGGCCAACGAGATACGGTCTGCAGGCGTTTCTTTGATCTATGAGAACGAATGCGTGGTTTTCACCACCAACCTGACGCGAACGTTGTTCGAGGACCGGGATTTGAAACCGACGAGCGCCATTACTTTCAATATTGTTTTCAAGACCATCGGCGAAGTACATCCTGGATTTAGTCAGATCCAATAGGTGGATCGATACTGGTTGACTTCCGGAACGCATTGAGTTGCGATGAGTTCACGAATTCAGGCTCATGTCGCTGTGTTATGGTCGGCTGAAAATGGTGTCGTAGAGATGGAGCGGCGAGTATTTCGCAGTCTGGCGTATCTATGCGCACTGGGTTTGGGCCTATGGGTCAGCGCTGCGCAGGGACAGCAGGTGCTTCGCATCGCTGCCGTGGTCAACGAGGAGATCATCTCGATCCTCGACCTCGACAAACGCCTGACATTGGTGATCAGATTTGCACGCATGCCCGATACCGCGAACACGCGGCAGCGTCTCACTCCTGGCATTCTGCGTGACTTGATTGACGACAAGCTAAAGAGCCAAGAGGCCAAACGCCTCGGAATCATCGCTGCTGAGGGTCAAATCGAAAAAGCGCTGGCGCATATCCAACGTCAGAATGGTGTCAAAACGGGTGAATTCGATGCCTATCTCGAACGTAATCGAATCGACAAAAATGCATTGATCGAACGAATAAAAACCGACATCACGTGGCAACGGGTGATCGGCTTGAAATTCAGCTATCGGATCCAAATCAGCGATGATGAAGTTGACGAGGTGTTGGCCGAGATCGAACAAAACAAGGGTAAGCCCGAGAACTTGATTTCGGAGATATTCCTTCCTTTCCCTACAGCAGCAGCCGAATCGGACGTAGCCAATTTGGCTAATCGGCTTATTCAGCAGATAAAATCCGGCGCCCCTTTCGATGCCGTGGCGCGAAGTTTCT
>PTLJ01000055.1 GCA_002938045.1 Alphaproteobacteria bacterium MarineAlpha3_Bin4 | reverse complement strand
TGTCCTGGTCTACCAAGGGCTTGATGCTCTTTGGCGAGGCGCTGCAAATACGTCAACGCTTTCTTTGGAAAAGGCGCGGAGCGCCGGATATCCATATCCATATGGAGGATCATCAGTTCATTGGTTGCTAAAAGGTCGTCCGATTCGCCAGCGTACATCCGGTGGAAAAGGTGCAGCCGCTTGTCGTCGATATCGAGTATCTGTGTGGTGACACGTAGCGCCGCCCCTTCGAGGACCTCCTGGTCGTATGTGACGTGCGCTTCGACCACGAACACAGAATTATTGGTCTCAGCCCGGTATGATTCATCGAGACCGACATGGTCGAAGAACGTGTCGGTGGCGTGATCGAAGACGAGCACAAAATAGGCGACGTTCATGTGTCCGTTGTAGTCGACCCACTCGGCGCGGACGGATTCGCGGTGGATGTCGATCGGAGAATTGGATTGCGTCATGCCTTCGGTCCTCGGCCGACGTCGCGGCCCTTGCTGCCTTGTCGGCCCTTTCCGCCTGCGTCAATATGCGGTGAGGAGGGTTGCTGTGTTAAAGATCGAGCAATTGTCCCGGCCGGGCAACACCCCTGTTGACCCGCCGATGCTGAAGCCGGTCAACCTGGAAATCGCTTCTGGGGAGTGCATCGTACTATCGGGTCCGTCCGGCGGCGGCAAATCTCTACTGTTGCGGGTGATCGCGGATCTCGACCCCAACACAGGTGAGGTCAGCCTCAACAACGAGGCCCGTTCGCGGATGCCGGCACCGGCGTGGCGCCGCCGGGTCGTCTATCAACCGGCCGAGACCGGGTGGTGGGCGGACGATGTCGCCACCCATTTCCCGGACCAGCAGGCGGCGGAAAGCATGCTTCCGCGTATTGGCCTGGAGGACGATGCTTTGAACTGGCCCGTTTCCAGGCTGTCGACGGGAGAAAAACAGCGACTGGGCCTGATCCGGACCCTGTTGCTTGCGCCCGAGGTCATGTTGCTCGACGAACCGACCTCCGGTCTCGATCTCTCGACCTTGCTCCCGGTCGAGACGTTACTGCGCGAGCGTATGGACGCCGGCGTCATTGTCGTCCTCGTCACCCACGACAGCGAACAGACGAAGCGGCTGGCGTGTCGACGGATGCGGATGGCAGACGGCGAGCTGATCGCCGCCAGGGATTGAGGGCATGAGCTTTATTACTCTCAACTATTGGGATATTGCTTTGGCCGCGTTGCTGGTCGCCGTCAATGCCGGGCTTTCGATCGCCATGCATCTCGGCTTGGAAAAGCGCCTCGTTATCGCCACGGCGCGGATGGTGGTTCAATTGACCCTCATCGGCCTGGTCCTAAAGGCCCTGTTTGCTGCCGCGTCGCCTTGGTTCACTGGGTTCGCGATGGTGGTCATGATCTTGTTCGCCGGCCGCGAGGCGATGGCCCGACAAGACCGGAAATTTACCGGTTTGTGGTCCTACGGCCTGGGCACTGGCAGCATGATGGCGGCAGCCCTGATCGTAACCGGGTTTGGCCTAATGACGCAGCTGCATGCAGACCCATGGTACGAGCCGCGCTATGCGATCCCAATCCTCGGCATGATTCTCGGCAACACCATGAACGGCGTTAGCATCGGCCTCGACCGGTTGCTCAGCGGCGCTAATCGAGAGCGGATCGCGATTGAGGCGCAGCTGGTCCTCGGCGCTAACATAGCCACTGCAATGCGGCCGGTGGTGCGCGACGCGCTCAGAGCGGGTCTAATTCCCACCATCAACGGAATGTCGGCGGCCGGGCTGGTCTCGTTGCCGGGCATGATGACGGGGCAGATCCTGGCCGGCGTCGCCCCAGTCGAAGCGGTCAAATACCAAATCCTGATCATGTTTTTGATCGCCGGCGGCACCGGGCTCGGGTTATTCACCGCGGTTAGCGTGGCACGCCGCCGGCTGACAGACACCCGCGACCGACTTCGCCTTGACCGGCTTGCCGCCGCCTGAACGTTTGCGGCCTGGTAACGCTGCGGTCGTGCGTTGCGCTGGTCAATGAATGTGGGTACATCCTGTCCATGACCACCAAAAACAACACCTTGAACTCTGAGCGCATTACTCCAAATGTCTCCGTCGTCGTGCCGGTCCTGAACGAGGCCGAAAACGTCGGTCCATTGATCAAGGAGATCGACGGCGCACTGCGCGGCAAGGACGCCTTCGAAATCATCTTCGTCGACGACGGCAGCGACGACGCTACGCCCGCTGCCCTGGCTGCCCTTAAAAACGAGCATTCGGAATTGCGGGTCATCCGCCATCGGCAGCGCACCGGCCAAAGCGCTGCTATCTGGACTGGCGTCGCAGCTGCGCGGGCGCCGATTATCGCCACCCTGGATGGCGATGGTCAGAACGACCCAGCCAACATAACCTGCCTCCTCGCCCGCTACCGTGCAGCTGAGGATCCTGCCCGGCTGATGGTAGCTGGGTTCCGGGCGAAGCGGCGCGACAGCTGGCTCAAGCGCGTCTCGTCGCGGCTCGCTAATGACGTCCGTGCACTGCTTCTCGGCGACGACACGACGGATACGGGATGTGGGCTCAAGGTGTTCGCGCGCGAGGCCTTTCTCGCCCTGCCGCGGTTCGATCACATGCACCGCTTCTTGCCGGCGTTGATGATCCGTGAGGGCGGCCGCGTCGAATCGGTACCAGTCAATCATCGACCGCGCGAACACGGAAAGACGAAATACGGGGTCTGGAACCGGCTATGGGTCGGCATCGCTGATCTGATCGGCGTAATGTGGTTGCTTAGGCGCGGGTCGCGGCCCGAGGTTGAAACCGAGCGAGAGACCGACGCATGAGCAGACGGATCATCCTCAGGACTCTGATCTTGTTCACCTCGTTGGTCGCGTTGGGGGTGGTCCTTAAGACGACCGGCCTCGGCGCGGCGTTCGACAAGTCGTGGATCGATGCGCAAGTGAAGGGGCAGGGCGTCAGCGGCGAGGCGCTGTTCGTTGTCGCTGGTGCCGTGTTCACGGCCGTCGGCATGCCCCGCCAGGTGGTCGCGTTTTTAGCCGGATACGCGTTCGGATTGATGCCGGGTACAATGTTGTCGGTGCTGGCGGCAACGACGGGGTGTGCCACTGCATTTTATTATGCGCGGTTTCTCGGACGCGACCTAGTTAAGGCAAGGTTCCCGAACCGGATCCGCCGGATTGACGATTTCCTGAGCGAGAACCCGTTCACGATGACACTGCTCATCCGCTTTCTTCCGATCGGTTCCAACCTGGTCGTCAACCTAGCGGCGGGTGTTTCCAGCGTTGGCGCCGCATCGTTCATCGTCGGCTCCGGCCTCGGGTATATCCCGCAGATGGTCGTCTTCGCCCTCGTCGGCACCGGCATCACCGTTGACCCGGCGCTGCGGATAGGATGCGGCGTAGCGCTGTTCGCGGTTTCCGGTGCGTTCGGCGTCCATCTCTACCGCAAATACCGCCATGGCAAGACCTTCGACGACCGCATCGACAGCCAGCTGGACGAAGGCGATTGATCCAGTCGGGCGCCGCCCATCAGTGGTCGATCGGCGCCCAACGGCTTCCCGAAAACAACAACCCACCCGGCAGCCCGAGCCAGCGCCACGTCGCGAGATTGAGCGTAAGGGCCGAAAAAGCGAAGGAAACGGCAGTCGCACTCGCCGCTCCTTGAATACCGTAGACCGGAATCAAAGCCAGGTTGAGCGCAGCGTTGAGGCAGACGTTGACGGTCATCAGGCTGCTCTGACGCCCCGGCATGCCGGCCTGCATCAGGATGAAATCAAGAGGAATAAAGGCGGAATAGATGAACAGACCGCCGGCTAGGATCATCAGGATCGAATAGCTGTTGGCGATCAGTTGATCCGGGAAGTATGGCGTCAAATACGGGAATATTGCCAACACCGCCACCGCAGCGGCGAAGAATGTGCCAAGGCTGAACAACATCACACGACGGCCAAATCGGCTCAACTCCAACAGGTCGCGGACAAGAACCAGGCGAACCAGAACCGGGTTGGCGATGGTCCGGATGACAACCGGCACCTGATAGAGGCCCTCGCTGAACATTGCCGCGAAGCTATAGATGCCGACATCGCGATCGGACACGAAGACGCCGAGCATGACGATGTCGACACGGATGTAAGATTCGGCCAAGAACCCGTTGGCGACTGCGCGGACACTGAACCGGAACTGGCGCCCTAACCAATCCGCAAGACAATCGCCGAGGAAACGGCCCGGAGGCCGCAGCCGGACGACCGCCAGCAACAAGGGAAAAATCGCTATTTCGGCAATGGTGAAGCTGGCGCCGAGGACGTGAGGCGGCATTCCGAGCATGCCGATGATCAGACAGCTGGCGAGGATCACGGCTACACGAGCGCCTTGCGCGACGGCAAATGCCTTCATTCGCCGCTCGCCGTTGAGCACCGCCATCAGGACCTTGTTAACGGCAAACAGGAACAGCCCCGGTGCAGCGAGGGCGATACCTTTGCCTACGGACGAACTGTCCACCAGGCGGCCGATGGCGTCGCTGAGACCGAAAATGCAGATCGCTGCCACTAATCCGAAGCCACCGGCGAGCAGAATCGCGGCAATCGTGATCGATGTCTTGATCGTCTTGTCGTCGGCGTATTCGGCGACATATTTCTGTGCTGAATCGTGAGTGCCGAGAACTGCAAGTTGGGCCGTGACAATGTAGACGGCGTATATCTGGTTAAAGACGCCGAGCGCCTCGATGCCAAGACGAGCGGCTATGAAGAAGTTTAGAATGACGCCCGTAGCCGCCATCAGGGCGAAGGCGCCGTAATTCCATGCCGTATCGCCGATGAACTTGGGATCGAGCTGTGATTGGTTGCCCGCCATCGGCCAGCCGATCAGTAGAGTTTCTTTATGGCATCAATCCTGGAGAGAACTTCCTCCAGATTGATGCCAATTTGCTGTGCAAATTCGTAAAGGGTCTCCAGGTGGGGCCGATTGTCCTTGGCAATAAGTTCGAGCGCCTCGTTGCGGGTGATCACGCCCTGGCGTATTTGATTGCTGCGGAAGGCATCAAATTCGGAAAAGCCCGCGACCGAGTAAAAGATGTAGTTGATGAAGGCCGTGTAGCCGTCTCCAATGCGCCAAGTGTTGTCGGTATGGGAGATCGTTTCCCAGTCGTATTCCCGTTTTAGGGTCGTGTCGATGACGTCCTCGTTCCAGCCCAGATAGTGGAATAGATAGAGGAAGTCGTCCCTGCCGAGGAACGACGAACGAAACGCGTGCAAGCTATCGAATAGCGATTCGTTCAGATAGGCGGGGTTAAGGAGATACTGGCCGAGGTAGAAGAGCGCGATGTTGATCTTGTTACGCGCCGAGAACGCAAACAGCCGCTGACCGTGTTCGCTCTCGCGAATTCCGGCGAACCCGCCCTTGAAGTCGGTGCGTTCCAAAGGGTTGCCGGCGCAGAAGATAACCAGCGGAATGTTCAATTCACGGCGGAGTTCGCGGCCGATGTCGTAGAAAAACTTGTCGCCGGCCGTAAACAGCGGAACCATTCCTAGGTGCGGACGTTTCAGCCAGGCCTGGATGTTCTTGCGGATGTAACGCCGTTTGGTCGGAATGTCGGCGGCGCGGAGAATGTGCTCGATGCCGAGCTTGCCGACGACCCGAGCTTGGTTGCGTCGGGCGATGTCGGTAACCATACCCCAATCGTAAGAATAGGCGATTGGGTTCATCCTAAATTCGGTCTTGATTAAATGGAGTCCGTAAGAACTGTCGCGCCCCCCGGAGAAAGCGACGATGCAGTCGGGACTGCCGTCTTTGCTGCGGTGCTGCGCGAGAACGGTCTCCAGTGCGTCGCGTCCCTCTAGCGCCGGCGGCCGGTACTCTCGGCAATGTTGGCAGACGCCGTTGCCGTTGAATTCGATCAACGGATAGGTGGCGGGAAGAACGCACTTGGTGCAACGCCGGACGTCGACGAGCCGGCTCGATACATCGGTGGCAATGAACTGCACCTGTCCCAATTCGGCGGCTTTGTGGGCGGTGCCAAGGGGGCTTCCGGTCTCAAGCGAGAAAAGTGCCGGTTCGGGGCTGTCGAACGGGACCAAGCCGCCTTGACCAGCCTTGAGTTGACGCACGTTGGAACCAATGTTACCGAGCAGGCGGCGGTTTTGGTCGAGGAACGATTGCAGGATGAACCGCTCGGAGGCAAAGAAGAACAAGCCCGCTGCTTCGAGGTGGCAGTAATAGACGGAACCGAAGTTTGTGGCCAGAACCAGTCCCGGTGTGTCGATCCGGAAAAACGCCACAGAGGCGGAGCCGAGGATTTCGCCGAACGTTGAAGCGATGGCTTTCGGGAGATCGCCGGGCTGAGCAACGTAACTGTCGATCAGGCGGAAAAGGATCTCGGAATCGGTTTCCAACCGACGCTGCAATTCCGGATGGGACTGCCACAAGGCGCTGTCGTTGGTGACGATCCCGTTGTGGATGCCGACGGTCTGGTCGATCATTACGGGCTGATTGTTTCCGGGGATGATTTCAGCTCCATTGGTGACCAGCCGGCAGTGGCCGATCGCCGCCACGGGTGCGGCGAGGCCGTCGTCCGGGTGGTGGCCGACGGAGCTGAAGGCGGCGTTCATGAATTCCCCGTATCCACGCGTCTTCAGCATCGCCGATGGCGCCATTCCACGCTTGAAGATCTGGGCCGCTCCGTCGGCGATCACGGCGAGCCCACTGGCCTCCTGGCCGCGGGGCTCGGAGAGGCGGAACAGGTCTTGCAGATAGTGGCGGATGGTTGGCACGTCCGGGGATGCCCCAGTTTTTGCAATCAACCCGAAAATTCCGCACATGGCGCGACATCCTAACCGGGGCGGAGTGAGCGAACGCCGGGAGTGTCCTAGACACGACCGACAACACCGATCCGCCGCTGGCCTTGTAAAACGGCAATCGCTATAAGCTGTCAAGGATGAATGCAGGCCTTGCTGAACCAGTGACACCATGACCCGATATCTGGAGAACTTTTTTCAAGGCGGTGACCAGATAATTTCTCTTGCCGCAGTCTTCGCCGTATGGATCGCATTGAGTGTGATCGGCGGCGCGATCGGCGGGCGCGAGAGGATACGTCAAATCGATCATCTGATCGGATGGTCCGTGGTCAGCCTAATTTTGACCGGCGGCGGCGTGCTCACCCGTATCCCGTTTACCTATCTTACGATCGGAGCCGGAGTGCTAGCGTTGGTTTCCGGATCAGTTCTATGGCGGCGCGGCGATGGTATCGGATCGGTATCATGGGCTCGCCTGCTCATCCTCGGCCTGCCGTTTTTTGCACTGCTCTCCGCCATGCGCGGCTCGCAATGGGATGAGTTTACTGATTGGCTGGTAATTCCGCGCTATCTATTGGAGACGGATGCTTTCCCCAGTCACGATAACCCCTACGCTAACGCCAATTTGCTTGCCTATCCCTATAGCTGGCACTTTATCACCTATATGGTGAGTCGCCTTAGCGGCCGATTCCTGGAAAACGCCGGTGCGATTTCCAATGTGTTGTTGTTGTTTGGGTTCGGCCTGTTGACTCTCCGTCTGATTGGCCGCGGGCTCGGACGCGAGAACTTGGCCCACGCGCCGACGTGGGGACTGGCCGCGCTGGCCGGCCTGTCGACAACCCTGTTCAACCCGACCTTCGCTCAAAAGGTCGCCCTAACCACCTACGCCGACACGTCTTCCGCCGTTGTTACCGGCACCGCCGTAATCCTCGGCTGGTTGATGGTCGAGGCCTTGGCCGACGGAGACCCCCGGCTTGCCCGCCGCTATGCCTGGCAGACCGGGGCCGTGCTGCTGGTGCTTATAAACCTGAAACAGGCGACGCTGGTGTTAACGGTGCTGGTGATCGGAGGGATCATTATTACGGCGCTGCGGGAGCCTCGGATAAAGGGTTCTGCTCTGGCAACAACGCTTCCCGCTGTTATCGTTCCGCCGCTGCTGATCGCCCTTGTGTGGCGCTACCACGTGGTAACGGAAATCGATGCAGGCGAGCTCCGTATAATGCCGTTCGCCGACTGGCACGTTGCCCTGATCCCCGACATCGTCGGTCGAATGCTGTTGGTGCTGTCGAAAAAGGGGCTCTATCTTGCGGTAATAACGCTGGTGGCGATATTGGGGCTCCGCGGCCTGGTCCGAAGCCGATCTTCATTTGATCGCTTCGCGTTGATCGCTGCCGCGGTGGTGTTCGGCTACAACGCGTTCTTGCTGTTCGCTTATGTTACC
>PTLJ01000054.1 GCA_002938045.1 Alphaproteobacteria bacterium MarineAlpha3_Bin4 | reverse complement strand
GTCGGTATAGACTATCGCCGCCGCGCCGGCGTCTTCGAAGCGTTGGGCAACTTCCAGCGCCGTCATTTCAGAGGCTTCGGTCCAGCCCTCGACGGCGACGCGGCCGGCCCGTGCATCGATACCGAGTGCCACCTGGCCCGTGAACTGTCGGCAGGCATCGTGGACGAAATCTGGATCACGGACGGCAGCGGTGCCGAGGATAACGCGCCGCACGCCGCGTTCGAGCCAGTTGGCAGCCGTCGCTAGATCGCGGATGCCACCGCCCAATTGCACAGGCATGTCGGTCGCAGTCAAGATTCCGTCGACGGCTCCGCCGTTAACCGGTCGGCCTTCAAAAGCACCATTCAAATCAACCACATGCAGCCATTCACAGCCACATTGCATGAACTGCCTCGCCTGTCCGGCCGGGTCGCAGCTGTATATCGTAGCGTGTTTCATGTCGCCCTGCAAAAGGCGCACGCACTGGCCATCCTTGAGGTCTATGGCGGGGAAAAAGATCATCGCATCCAGCCTTCCATGCTCGCTACGGCCGCCATTTGAGGAAGTTGGCGATTAGCCGCAGGCCCACGGATTGGCTCTTTTCTGGGTGAAACTGGGTGCCAACCATGTTGTCGCGACCAATCGCCGCGGTCACTGAGCCGCCGTAATCAGCTGTCGCCAGCCGGTTCGCGGCGGCAGTGCACTCAAATCCGTATGAATGGACGAAATAAGCATGAGCACCTTCCCGAATATCAGCGAATAGGGGATGCTCCGTAGCTAAAATATGTAAGTTATTCCAGCCGATATGGGGTATCTTTAAAGTGGAATCGGAGGGTGTTATACGGTGTACTTCGCCGCTGATCCAACCGAAGCCCTCTGTTGTTTCGTGCTCCAGGCCGCGGTCAGCCATAAGCTGCATGCCGACGCAGATGCCGAGGAACGGCTTCGCCTCTGAGATTACCGCTGCTTCTAGGGCCTCGGCCATGCCTGGAACGGTAGCGACGCTGGAGCGGCAATCGGCGAAAGCTCCGACCCCGGGAAGCACGATGTGCGTCGCGCGCTTGAGATCTAGGGGTTCGCCCGTCACCCGCACCTCACCGCCCCCGGCCGCGGCGCGCTCGAACGCTTTCGCCGCTGAGCGCAGATTGCCGGACCCGCAATCGATGATGGCAATCTTCATGCACCCAGGGCCCGGGCCAAATCGGGCTCACGTTCGAGGAAGTATCCGACGGCGTCCTCCGGGTCGATCCCAGTGGCAATACCGGCCCAAGCGAATCCCATGCGCGCCAGTTTGCCGCGCTTGAGGTCGTTGGCGATGAAGCCGATGGTGCCTGCAAAGGCGAGTTGCAAAACCACCAAGCTCAGACGGTCAACACCGAGCACGAAGGCAACGACGTTGATCGCGGTCGCGACGGCGAACATCAACGCTGCCGCTAGCCACAATCGTTGGTACAGCGCCCAGAAACCAGTCAGAAAGAACGCCGGCCACGAGAACCCTTCCTTGACAACGATTAGGTCATGGTCGGGATCGAGTCCATGGCGGCGGAGATGGACGGTGAATATGCGCATATTCCTAGCAACTCGGCTTGATCGGCAACCGACCGGCAGCAGCGTAACCCTCCGCTCAAAGAGAGCCGCTGAGGACGCCCTTAGTCGAGGGCACAGCGTCGGTCTTGCGTGAATCGATTTGAACCGCCTGGCGGAGCGCCCGTGCCAGGCCCTTATAACAGGATTCGACAATGTGATGGTTGTTCTGGCCGTACAGGTTGTCGACATGAAGGGTAATCTCGGCCGCCTGAGAAAAAGCTTGGAACCACTCCTTGAAAAGTTCTGTATCCATTTCGCCAAGCTTCGGGCGAGAGAAATCGACCCGCCAGATCAGATACGGCCGGCCGGAGATGTCGAGCGACACCCGGCTTAGGGTCTCGTCCATTGGGATTAACGCGGAGCCGTAGCGGGTGATGCCGCTGAGGTCGCCGAGTGCTTTCTTGACCGCTTTGCCGATGACTATGCCGGTGTCCTCGGTCGTGTGGTGGTAATCAATGTGCAGGTCGCCCTTGGCCTCGATGTCAAGATTAATCAGGCTATGGCGTGACAGTTGCTCCAGCATGTGATCGAGAAAACCGATACCTGTTTTGACCATAAATTCGCCGGCGCCATCGATGTTGACAGCAACGCGGATTTGCGTCTCTTTGGTACGGCGCTCGATGCTTGCGGTGCGCATGGTCGGGTTTCCTGGCGGCAACGGCCGCGTTGGCGGGAGTTCATCGGCGGGACCGAACAACGCTGCCGGTTCGCAATCGAGGCCGGCGGCGAGGCGTTCCATCCAGGCCTGTGTCAGCCTACGGCGGCCAGTTTCGAGATGCGACACTTGTTGGCTGGTGGTGCCGATCCGTTCAGCCAACGCGTTCTGGTTCAGACCTATTTGTTTCCTCAGTTCGCGAATTCTGTTTGCCATGATTAAATTAAACAAATTGTTTAGTAATAATCAAACATTATGTGTGGTTTAATTCTATAAGGCCGCCAATTAAACAACGCTGCGGCTCTACTGTCCCGCCGTAGGACGGTTTTGGCAGTATCGCGTCGCATTCCCCAGCCTCAACATTGATTTGGTCCTTCTTTTGACCGCAACGCTTCACAAACCCAAATCCTTCGCTATAGTCGCCAATCCCGGCGCCGATGAACGATGCGTCACCCCTTAGGCAGGCGAGACATCATGACGGGCGAAAAAGACAGTGCTTGGCACGGCACAACGATCCTCGCCGTCCGCAAGGGAAAGGGCGTCGTCATCGCCGGCGATGGCCAAGTTAGCCTCGGCGATACGGTGATCAAGGCCAACGCATGCAAAGTGCGGCGCCTCGGAGACGGCTCTGTGATCGGCGGTTTCGCTGGTGCTACCGCTGACGCCTTCACGCTGTTCGAGCGCCTTGAGGACAAGCTCGAGCAATATCCAACGCAGTTGACGCGTGCCTGTGTCGAGCTGGCCAAGGACTGGCGCACTGACCGTTTCTTGCGGCGCCTAGAGGCGATGATGGCTGTCGCCGATAAAGACGTGTCACTGGTACTGACAGGCACCGGCGACGTGCTCGAGCCCGAGGATGGATTGATCGGTATTGGCTCCGGCGGCAACTACGCGCTTGCAGCGGCACGTGCGCTAATTGACCAAAAGGGCCTCGACGCCGAGGCCATCGCGCGCCGCGCAATGGAAATTGCGGCCAGCATTTGCGTCCACACTAACGCTAACGTGATCGTCGAATCACTATGACTGAGGCTATCAGTTTCACGCCGCGCGAGATTGTATCCGAGCTCGACCGATACATCGTCGGCCAGAACGACGCCAAGCGCGCCGTCGCCATCGCGTTGCGCAACCGTTGGCGCCGCCAGCAACTGGATGAGGGCATGCGCGAGGAAGTGCTGCCGAAAAATATCCTGATGATGGGCCCCACCGGCGTCGGCAAGACAGAAATCGCCCGGCGCCTGGCGAAGCTCGCCCAGGCACCTTTCATTAAGATCGAGGCGACCAAGTTCACGGAAATCGGTTACGTCGGGCGCGACGTCGAACAGATTATACGTGACCTGGTTGAGATGGCCATTCATATGACCCGCAACCGTCTGCGCAAGCAGGTAACCGCCAAAGCCGAACTGCAGGCCGAGGAACGAGTGCTTGACGCACTAGTCGGCGAAGGCGCCAGCAAGGATACACGCGAGAAGTTCCGTCGCATGCTGCGCAATGGCGAACTCGACGAGAAGGAGGTTGAGATCCAGGTCCTTGGTTCCGGCAGCGGTAGCCTACCCACCTTTGACATCCCGGGCATGCCGGGCGCGCAAATGGGCATGCTTAACCTCAACGAAGTGTTTGGCAAGGCGTTCGGCCAGACACAGAAACCGAAGCAGATGACAGTCTCCGAATCTTACGACGTGCTGCTCGGCGAAGAAAGCGACAAGCTCCTTGATGAGGACCGCGTGGCCAAAGATGCGATCGAGACGGTGGAAAACAGTGGCATCGTCTTCATTGACGAGATTGACAAAATCACAGCGCGCTCCGAACGTGTCGGCACCGATGTCAGCCGCGAGGGCGTGCAGCGCGATTTGCTGCCACTGATTGAAGGCACGACGGTGGTGACCAAACACGGCGCCGTTCAGACAGACCATATTCTGTTTATCGCGTCGGGCGCGTTCCATGTCGCTAAGCCGGCAGACATGTTGCCAGAATTGCAAGGACGTTTGCCGATTAGGGTCGAACTCAATGCGCTTACCAGGGACGATTTCGTGCGCATCCTGACCGAGCCGGAATTCAGCTTAATCAAGCAATATACGGCGTTAATGGCGGTCGAAGAGGTGACACTGGAGCTTACCGATGACGCAATTGATGAGATCGCCGACCTCGCCGCCGAAATCAACCAAGGCGTCGAGAACATTGGTGCCCGGCGGCTGCATACGGTGATGGAGAAGCTGGTCGAAGAAATCAGCTTCACCGCATCGGAGCGCGGCGGCGAAACGGTAATTCTCCGCGCAGCAGAGGTACGTGACAGCGTCGGCGATTTGGCCAAGGATGCCGATTTGCGGAAATACATTCTATGATAATTGTTATTGCCTGTAGTCTGACCGAGAGATTCCTTGCGTAACCCCCTAATGGGGGGGCCTATCTATAGACCCATGACGACCGCGAATTTCGGCGATCACCCATTCGATGGTATTCTCATCCATCACTTCAATTTTTTCTGCTAACAGATTAGCCAACTCAGTTGCTTTCGGGCTCAAACCCGAGGTATCTACAACTACACGCGGGTGCGAAAGATCGGCCAGCCTCTGCAATTCCTCGGCAGCGTCCCACATCAGATCAAAGTAGCCGCAAATTTGCTGGATCAGACCCGATCCCGGTTTACCTCTATGGCCGTGTTCGAGTGCCGAGAAATAGGCCGCAGTCACGCCCAGATCCTTGGCCATCTTCTTCAACGTGATCCCTCGTTCGGCCCTGAGCTCCCTAATTTTCTGCCCGATTGGCGTCATGATCTTTTCCTTTTGACCAGGACATAGAGGGCACCCTCGCCCCCATCCTTCGGAGCCGCCTGTGCAAAGCCACGGATATAGCGCCGGTTCGTCGTTTCATTCAACCACCGTGGCACTGCTTCCCTCAAGACGCCTATGCGCCCGTTGCCACCGCCCTTGCCGGTAATTACCAGAACCGCGCGCTGGCAGGTTTCGTAGGCAGTCCCGAGGAACCGCACTAAGGCATGGTGGGCCTCGCCCTGGGTCATCCCATGGAGGTCGAGGCGTGCGTCAATAGAGAGTTGTCCTCGCCTTAAGCGTATTTCAGTGCGCCTATCTAGGCCCGGGCCCGCGTTGTGATTTATTTCGGATTCTGCCGATTTAGGTTCATAGCGGACGATTGGTGCCGAAGATTGCTGAGCACCTCTACGCCGCGCAGGTTTGTCAGCTTCAACCGACGGGAAACCTTTATTTGTCGATTTTTCAAGAGGCGTAACATCCTCTGTAATGACTTGCCACAGTGCTACTTCGTCTGAAGCAAGGGCGCGATCGGCGGTGCCTCTGTTGTCGGCGGAAACGTCGGATTTAGATTTTTTTGCCATCGACGATCACGATGTGCAAACGCTGCGGGCCGTGCGCGCCCAGCAGTATAGTTTGTTCGATATCGGCCGTACGCGACGGGCCAGTAATCCAATTGACGGCGCGCGGCATAACGTCGCAGGGTTCGGCCACCTCTGCGCGCTGCGCCCGCAACCGTCGCCAAACCTCCTCGTAGCTGCCGAAGATATCGGCGACGGCAATGATCGCGAAATGTGTCGGTGGTAGATAGTTAAGTGTTGTTGGATTTTCCGCCCCAGACACCATTACAACGGTCCCGGTTTCGGCGACAGCGGCGAAGGCATGGCTGACGCTAGCCGTATCAGAACTCCGGGCAGCGCCAGTTGAAACTTCGAGCAACGTTTGTTGCGCCCACGGAATAACGGCAACCCTAGGATCGGGGGCCAAACGTAGGACTAATGGTAAGTTGTTGTCAGTCAGATAGCGGACAACCTCTGGCGGCACTGCGTCGGCCCCGGTGATCCGGGCCACGGTGGCATTTACCTTCTCTGCCTCGGTTACGAAGGCGTCTATACACGCATTCCGATCACACCGGCCGCGTGCGGGTATCGTATTCACCGCATGCGCCTGGAGCCGTTTATCGACCGTACCGGTGGCGCTACCCTGTCCGGCAATGGCATTACGGATGCGGCTAAGGATATCTTCGCGTGCCGTGATCATGGTCTTTTTTTCGCTGCCATTGGGCGACAAACGTTCCACCCTCAGGTGCCGGCAAGTCGCGCGCCTTGCTCCAGCTGCCGGCTAAGGGCAGGCTGCGGAACGCGCCTCTGGAACGACCGAGCCAGGCGAGCATGGCGACCGTAATGCCAGTCAACACCCGGTAAAGGCCGGGCCGTGTAGCCAGCATCGTCCAGGCCCTGAGGCCGAAGCGCACAGTCTTTGAACCTCGCCGAAGGTCAAACAGTTGCCTGCGCCATGCCCGCAGCATCCGAGGTAATGGGATCCGCATCGGACAGACGCTCTCACAATGGCCGCAAAGTGTCGAAGCTTTAGGAAGATCCGCCGTCTGATCAAGGCCGATTAGGCCAGGGATTAGTACTGCACCCATTGGGCCCGAATAGACCCAGCCGTAGGCGTGCCCGCCAACGGCTTTGTAGACGGGGCAGTGGTTGAGGCAGGCGCCGCAGCGGATACAGCGGAGCATCTCCTGAAACTCGGTGCCGAGCAATTGCGTGCGACCGTTATCGAGCAGGAGGACATGGTATTGGTCCGGCCCGTCGAGGTCATTTGCGCGCTTGGGGCCGGTGCAGAAACTGGTGTAGACGGACATCTCCTGGCCAGTCGCCGAGCGCGCCAGGACGCGGAGAATGGTGGTAGCATCTTCGAGTGTCGGCACAATCTTCTCCAGGCTGGCGATGACGATGTGGACTCGCGGGAGGGTGCAGGTGAGTTCGGCGTTGCCTTCGTTGGTGACTAGAACAGTCGAGCCGGTCTCAACTACAAGCATATTGGCCCCAGTCAGGCCGACGTCGGCGTCGAAAAATTTCTGACGGAGTTCGCTGCGAGCCTCATCTAACAACGCCCGTGGCTCGTCGAGGGAACGATCGGCATGGAGCTCAGCGTGATTATCGCGGAAGGTCTCAGCCACCTGGTGCTGTTTTAGGTGGATGGCCGGTGCGATGATGTGGCTTGGCGGTTCCTGGCGGAGTTGGATGATATACTCGCCGAGATCCGTTTCGATGGGTGTGATACCGTTTTCTTCGAGGAAGTCGTTGATGGCGATCTCCTCACCGATCATCGATTTACTCTTGGTCACCGTTTTAGCGTCCGTATGACGGCAGATGTCTAGGATCGTTTGCCGGGCCTCTGTCGCGTCCCGACACCAGTGGACGTGTCCACCCTGTTCCGTAACCCGGCTTTCGAAGCGCTCCAGGTAATGGTCCAGATTGGCCAGAACATGGTTCTTGATATCGCGGGCCTCGTCGCGTAACGCTTCAAATTCCGGCATTCGCGCCATCGCTTGCAGGCGCTTGGCCGGGAAGCCCTTGCTCAAGAGCGCAAGTGCGTCGCGTAATGTATCGTTGGCGAGTGCTTGTCGGGCGTTGGCTTTGAACCGGAAGGTGGTTGCTTCCATGGCCCCGGCACCTTTACTTGTCGCTGCAACCGATGGCCGGCGCTTTAGCCACGCCAGCTAGTACTTCAGCCACATGGCGGGACTTGACCGTGGACCCGCGGCGTTTGAGGCGGCCAGCGATGTTAAATAGGCAGCCTAAGTCGCCGGCAACCAGCATATCGGCACCTGTGGCAATAATGTCGTTGATCTTTTCGTCGACTATACGCTCGGAGATATCCGGATACTCGACACAGAACAATCCGCCGAAGCCACAGCAAGTTTCCGCCTCCTTTCCCTCGATTATGGATAGCCCGCTTATCTTATCCAGCAGCGCCCGAGGTTGGTTCTTTATATCCAGTTCGCGCAGGCCCGAGCAGGAATCGTGGTAGGTAACGGTACAATTATGGTTGATGTCGATACCGTGGAAGCCGACCACATCGGTCAGAAAAGACACCAGCTCATGGGTCTTATCAGCCAGAGCACGGGCGCGGGCGCCGGTTTCGGGGTCTTCTTCGAATAGAGTCGGGTAGTGGCAGCGTATCATGCCGGCACAGGACCCGGACGGTGCGACGACGTAGTCAAAATCCTCAAAGGCAACGATTACCTGGCGCGCGATCGCTTTCGTATCGCTGTTGTCGCCAGCGTTGTAGGCGGGCTGTCC
>PTLJ01000053.1 GCA_002938045.1 Alphaproteobacteria bacterium MarineAlpha3_Bin4 | reverse complement strand
TGGTTCCGACGTGGTTGGCATGAGGCTAAGGGCCGATAAGAAGGGCGATCGTTACTTCCTCAACGGCTCCAAGATGTGGATCACCAACGGCCCCGACGCCAAGACGCTGGTCATCTACGCCAAAACCGACCCCGATGCCGGCAGCAAGGGCATTAGTGCCTTCATCATTGAGCATGGATTCAAGGGTTTTTCGACAGCGCAGAAGCTTGATAAGCTGGGCATGCGCGGCTCAAATACCTGCGAGCTTGTGTTTGAGGACTGCGAGGTGCCGGAGGAGAATCTGCTCGGCGGCGAGGGGCACGGCGTCAAGGTCCTGATGAGCGGCCTCGATTATGAGCGCCTTGTGCTGGCTGGCGGCCCCACCGGCATCATGCAGGCATGCATGGACGTGGTGCTACCTTACGTCCACGATCGTAAGCAGTTTGGTGAGCCGATCGGGGCCTTTCAACTCATGCAAGGCAAACTTGCCGATATGTATACCACCATGAATGCCGCCAAGGCCTATGTCTATGCCGTCGCCCAAGCCTGCGACCACGGTGGCGCTTCGCGCAAGGACGCCGCAGGGGCGATCCTTTACGCAGCAGAAAAGGCGACCTGGATGGCGCTTGAGGCGATTCAATGTCTCGGCGGTATGGGCTATATCAATGAATCCCCAACTGGGCGACTATTGCGGGACGCCAAGCTCTACGAGATCGGTGCCGGCACGTCTGAAATTCGCCGTTGGATGATCGGCCGCGAGTTGTTTGAGGAGACGGGGTAAGGAGGTTGTATTGGCAATCGAAATGAAGCTTAGCTTCAAGAAGAGCAAAGGAGATCTGATGCACCACGATTCGTCGAAAACTAGTGAGGAAATATCCGCATGAACGAAAAAGACCCAATTGTCATCGTTGGAGCCGCGCGCACGCCCATGGGTGGCTTCGGCGGAACGCTGAAAGATACTAGGGCACCCGAACTCGGGGGCGTCGCCATTCGCGGGGCACTGGAACGGGCCGGCGTCTCACCGGACAATGTCGACGACGTGATCATGGGGCTCTGCCTATTTGCTGGTGTAAAACAAGCGCCGAGCCGCCAAGCGGCACACAATGCGGGCATCCCATGGTCGGCTGGGGCGACAACGATCTCAAAAATGTGTGGATCGGCAATGAAAGCGACGATGCTGGCGCACGATAACATTAAGGCGGGCTCGCACAACGTCATGGTCGCTGGCGGCATGGAGAGCATGTCCAATGCACCCTATCTGCTGGAGAAAGCCCGCGATGGCTACCGGCTCGGGCACAGCGACGTAGTCCGCGATCACATGTTTACGGACGGGCTTGAGGATGCCTATGAGGAAGGCAAACTGATGGGCGCCTTTGCTGAGGATTGCGCCGAGCACTACCAGTTTACACGCGAGGCTCAGGACTCATTCGCCATCGAGAGCCTGGCCCGAGCCCAGAAAGCGACCGAGGACGGGACCTTCGCGTCCGAGATCGAGCCGGTGACGGTAAAGACCCGCAAGGGCAAGTCGACGGTCGTGCGTGACGAGCAACCTTTTACCGCCAACATTGAGAAGATACCTACTCTCAAGCCCGCCTTTCGCAAGGACGGCACGGTGACGCCGGCCAATTCGAGTTCGCTCTCCGACGGCGGCGCGGCGCTAGTGCTGATGAAACGCACGGAGGCCGAGAAGCGGGGATTGACACCGCTCGCGTTGATCCAGAATCACGCCACCCACAGCCAGGAGCCGCAATGGTTTACGACTGCGCCCATCGGCGCTGTCGAGAAGGTGCTTGACAAGTCTGGTTGGTCCAATCGCGGTGTCGATCTCTACGAGATCAACGAGGCTTTCGCCGTTGTCACCATGGCTGCCATGCGTGATCTAGACATTGCCCATGACCGCGTCAACGTGCACGGTGGTGCGTGCGCGTTGGGACATCCGGTTGGTGCGTCGGGCGGGCGAATCATTGTCACGTTAATAAATGCGCTGGAGAAGTACGACCTGAAAAAAGGTGTTGCCTCGCTCTGCATTGGCGGCGGTGAGGCCGTGGCTGTAGCTGTGGAGCGGCTGACGTGACGGGGAAACATCAACGCCGTCAGGGCCTCTGACGTGCCGACGGTAATGATCACCGGCGCCAGCCGCGGTCTTGGTCTCGAGTTTGCGCGCCAGTACGGGGCCGACAGCTGGACCGTCCTCGCTACCTGCCGCGACCCCGTCGGCGTTGGCGAGTTAGCAACCATTGCGGGCGACATTCAGGTGCACGGCCTCGACGTCACCGACCATGCCCAGATTGAGCGCCTGGCCGACGAGCTCTCAGGTGTCGCCATGGATGTGTTGATCAACAACGCAGGCCTCTACGGCCCGCGCATGGACGACGCGGATGCCGTCGACTACGCTCAGTGGCGCCAAGTGATGGAGACCAATGCGCTGTCGCCGCTTAAAGTGGCGACAGCATTCACTCCGCATGTGGCCGCGGGTAGCCTCAAGACGATTGCCACTCTGACTTCGAAGATGGGCTCGATAGCTGACAACACGTCCGGTGGGGCCTACATCTACCGATCGTCCAAGGCAGCAGTGAACGCGGTCATGCGCAGCTTGGCCTGGGACTTGAAGCCGCAGGGGATTAACGTCATTTTGCTGCATCCAGGCTGGGTCAAGACGGATATGGGCGGGTCCAACGCATTAATTGACGCCGAAACCAGCGTCTCCGGGTTACGCCGCGTAATCGCTGAAACCGGGCCCCGCGAGACCGGCTCTTTCTTTAACTACGATGGCGCGCCGATCCCATGGTAACGGGCGTGAGAGATAAAGCATATGAGCGATCCGATTGAGTTCTACTTTGACTTCTCGTCGCCCTACGCCTATTTCGCGGCGTTCAAGATCGACGAGCTAGCGGAGGGGTTCGCACGCGACGTGACTTGGAAGCCAACGCTGCTGGGCGTGATCATGAAGACGACCGGCAACACACCCCTTGCAAGCCAGCCGGTCAAACGCGACTACTGCACCAAGGATTGGGAACGCCTCGGCCGTTTCATGGATGTCCCTTGGACTTTACCCGATCCGTTCCCGATCGCAACCCAGACCGCGGCCAGGGCGTTCTACTGGCTCAATGACCGTGACCCGACGGGCGCCCGGCTGTTCGCCAAAACCGTGTTTTCGACTTATTTTGGCGAGGGCCGTGACATCTCGACACCAGAGACCGTTGCCGATATTGCTTCGGGTCTGGCGTTTCATAAGGATGATCTCCTGGAGGCACTTAGCGAGGGCGCTGTCAAGCAACGGCTCAGGGACGAGGTCTCGGCGGCGATGAAGGCTGGTGTCTGCGGGTCTCCCTATTTCATTGTCGATGGAGAGTCATTCTGGGGTTCGGATCGGCTGTGGATGATTAAACGTTGGCTGCAATCGGGTGGATGGTAAGTGGCCCCTTCAAAAAATGATTGAAACCTGACGATGAAACTCAAGAAGGGTATCAAGCATTTGGTTGAGGAAGCCATGGCCGAGATCGAGACCATGTCAACGGAAGAGGCTATCAAGCGTTACCGCGACGACGACGTGTTGTTGGTTGATATCCGCGACGTGCGCGAGCTAGAGGCCGATGGCATGGTGCCCGGCGCCGTGCATGCACCGCGCGGTATGATCGAGTTCTGGGTCGACCCGGATAGTTCCTACCACAAGGAGGTCTTCAACCAGCCGAACAAGACCTTCGTACTCTACTGCCGCTCGTCGTGGCGCTCGGCGCTGGCGACTAAGGCTTTGAAGGATATGGGCATGGACAACGGTTGCCATTTCGCTGTTGGCTTCATGGCCTGGAAGGTAGCTAACGGACCTATCGTCGAGCGCTCCCACTGGGAATACTGAGACGGCGCGTAATTGGATGAGCGTTCTTAAACCCGCGATTAAGCCTGGCACGGGCGACTACACTGCCAACTCCCAGGCCATGAAGGTCCTAGTTGACGACCTCAAGAGTGTACTCGCCGGAATCGAGGCCGGCGGTGACGAGCGGGCACGCGCACGCCATCAGGAACGTGGAAAGCTGTTACCGCGTGAGCGCATTCGGCGGCTTTTGGACGAGGGCGCGGAGTTTCTGGAGCTGTCGGCACTGGCTGGGCACAAAATGTACCAGGACCCGGTGCCAGCGGCGGGCCTAATCACCGGAATCGGCTGCGTCTCGGGCACAGACGTCGTCATCATCGCTAACGACGCCACCGTCAAGGGTGGCACCTATTACCCAATCACCGTCAAAAAACACCTACGGGCTCAGGAGATCGCGGCCGAGAATAACCTGCCCTGCGTCTACCTGGTCGATTCCGGGGGGGCCTACCTGCCGGCTCAGGACGAGGTGTTCCCCGACCGGGATCACTTCGGGCGCATCTTCTACAACCAGGCACGCATGAGCGCGGCGGGCATTCCGCAGATAGCCGCCGTCATGGGTAGTTGCACGGCTGGCGGTGCCTACGTGCCAGCGATGTGCGACGAGAGCATTATCGTCGAAAACCAGGGCACCATCTTCCTAGGCGGTCCGCCGCTGGTGCTCGCGGCGACGGGAGAAGTGGTAACGGCGGAGGAGTTAGGCGGCGCCGCGGTCCATTCAAAAATCTCGGGTGTCACCGACCACACGGCCGACAACGACGACCACGCCCTTGAGATCATCAGAAGTGCCGTCGCACGCCTCAACCGGGTCAAACCGCAGTCCGTTGACCTGACCCAGCCCACGTTCCCGCTCTACGATCCGGCCGAGATCCACGGCGTCGTCTCACGTGACATTCGTATGCTCTATGACGTGCGAGAGGTGATCGCGCGCACTGTCGACGGCTCCGAGTTCCACGAGTTTAAGCGGGCCTATGGCTCGACCCTGGTCTGCGGCTTCGCGCGCATCATGGGCGTACCGGTCGGCATCGTGGCCAACAACGGCATCTTGTTTTCCGAATCGGCGCTCAAGGGAACCCACTTTATCGAGCTCTCCAGCCAGCGTGGAATTCCGCTGGTATTCCTTCAGAACGTCTCTGGCTTCATGGTCGGACGACACTACGAGGCCGGCGGCATTGCCAAGGACGGGGCCAAGATGGTGACTGCCGTGGCCTCAGCCAACGTACCTAAGTTCACAGTCATCATCGGTGGCAGTTTCGGAGCCGGCAACTACTCCATGTGTGGCCGCGCCTACTCACCCAGGTTCCTGTGGATGTGGCCGAACGCGCGCATCTCAGTGATGGGTGGCGAACAGGCGGCCTCAGTGCTGGCAATGATCAAGCGCGAAGGGCTGGAAGACAAAGGCGAGGATTGGTCAGCGGAGGAGGAGGAGGCGTTCAAGTCGCCGATACGGGAGCAGTACGAGCGCCAGGGGCACCCCTATTACGCTAGCGCGCGCTTGTGGGAGGATGGCATCATCGACCCGGCTGAAACACGTAACGTCTTGGGCCGGGCGCTTCACGCTTCGCTAAATGCCCCGATCGAGAAGACCACCTTCGGCATCTTCAGGATGTAGGGGATGAGCGAGACCTTCGTTACCACTGTTATCGACAATGCCACCGGCTGGGCGACCATTACCATGGACCGCACTGAAGTCCTCAATGCCTTCGACGCCACACTGATCGCTCAGCTGACCGCCGATCTCGAAACATTGGCTAAGAACAATGGAGTCGCCGCCGTGGTGCTGGCCGGTGCTGGAAAGAGCTTTTCCGCCGGCGCCGATCTCAACTGGATGCGGCGCATGGCCGGGTATTCCGAGAATGAGAATCTGACAGACGCTCGCGCGCTGGGGCGCATGCTGAAGACGCTGCGTGACCTACCAAAACCGACCGTCGCGCGCGTCCACGGCGCGGCAATCGGCGGGGCCGTCGGACTAATTGCCGCCTGTGATATTGCCTTCGCCAGTGATCAAGCTCTGTTTGCTGTCTCGGAAGTGCGGGTCGGCTTGATCCCGGCCGTCATCAGCCCGTATGTGATCGCCGCCATCGGTGAGCGCCAGTTCCACCGCTATGCGCTCACCGGCGAGCGGTTTGCTGCCCCCGAGGCAATGCGCATCGGTCTCGTCCATAGCGTTGTCGAACCCGCCGAGCTGGATTCGTCGGTACGGGGCGTGCTCGGCGAACTGGCGAAAGGCGGCCCCAGTGCCAAGGCAGAGGTCAAGGCGCTGATTTCGTCGATCACCGGGCGCCCTATTGATGCCGATTTGATTGACGAGACTGCGACACGAATTGCCAGAGTGCGGGCGTCGGCAGAGGGTCGCGAGGGGGTGGCTGCCTTTCTCGAAAAGCGCAAGCCAGCCTGGATTAAACAATAACAAGAAAACTTTGACTTCCAACGTTCAACCCATATAACGCGAAAGAGGGGTTTGACATTTCGCGCCGTTAGCGAAAATCTAGGGAAGTGTTTCGGACTTTTGGGGAAAACGATGGATACCCTTGACATTAGCAAGCTCAGGATGTTGCTGGTCGATGACTATACGCCGATGCGCAAAATCCTGGTTGAAATACTTCGCGAGCTTGGGGTCCGGCAAATCGAACAGGCTAATACTGGCGAAGAGGCGCTGACGAGGATCAAGGAAATAGAACCCGACGTCCTCATCGCCGACAACCTGATGCAACCGATGGATGGTCTCGAACTGACCCGCCGCATCCGCAAAGGCGTCGACGGCATTGACCCGTTTCTTCCAATAATCATGATTTCCGGCATGACTGAGAAGAGCTCGATCATCGCCGCTCGCGACGCCGGCGTGACGGAGTTCTTAGCCAAGCCAATGACGGTGCGACTGCTGTACCTTAGGATCTGCTCCGTCGTCAAAACTCCACGGCAGTTTGTCCGGACCGATGCGTTTGTTGGCCCCGACCGCCGGCGCCGCGGTATGCCTTACGGGGACAACGAGCGGCGCGAGACCGAGCACAACTATTCGCTACAGAAGGACAAGGCGCGCGATGAAGAACGAGACAAACGCTAACGCGCCCAGCCAATTCTTCCTGTCAACGTAGCAGATGTTCCTAATGGAAAGCATCGGCGTGTGGCGTTTAGGCTAGGGGCCGTCGGCGTCATTACGAATTGGACTCAGTTGTTTTATGCGTCTTCCGAGCAGCGTCAAAATAGTCGAGGTCGGTCCCCGCGACGGCCTTCAGAACGAGCCGCGAGCGGTGCCGGCGTCGGCCAAGATCGCGCTCATCGACCAGCTTACAGCGAGCGGCCTAAAATGGATTGAGGCCGGCAGCTTCGTATCGCCGAAATGGGTGCCGCAGATGGCTGACACGGCTGAGGTGATGGCCGGTATCCGCCGCCGCGAAGGGGTGGTCTATTCCGTGTTGACGCCGAACATGAAGGGTTTTGAGGCCGCGCGTGCGGCTGGCGTAGACGAGGTCTCCGTATTTACTGCCGTGTCCGAGACATTTTTGCAGAACAACATAAACTGCTCGATCAGCGAGAGCATCGAACGCTTCCGACCCGTTGCGGCCGTAGCTGCGCAGGCAGGAATCCCGATCCGTGGCTACCTATCCTGCGTTCTCGGCTGCCCCTACGAGGGCTCGGTCGAGCCGGCGGCGGTAGCAGATGTAGCAGCTGACTTGGCCAAACTCGGTTGCCACGAGGTCTCGCTCGGCGACACCATTGGCCGCGGCACCCCTGCGGCCGCCCAACGGATGGTTGATGCGGTCGCTGAACGGGTTCCGGTTGAACGTCTGGCGGTTCATTTTCACGACACCTACGGCCAGGCGCTCGCAAATATCCTGGCAGTGATAGAACGCGGGATCGCGGCCGTCGACAGTTCCGTCGCGGGGCTCGGTGGCTGTCCTTACGCCGACGGGGCGTCCGGCAACGTCGCCTCGGAGGATGTTCTTTACATGCTTGATGGCCTCGGCATCGAAACCGGCGTTAATCTGAGCCGACTAGTCGCTGCCGGCACGTTGATCTGCGAGACGCTCGGCCGCCGAAGCGGATCCAGGGTCGCTCTGGCGATGGCAGGCGGGCCCGAATGAGCCTCAACCTGATCAAGCTCTGCGTCGGCGTTGACAGGGTCTCTGACCTTGCCCAATGGCAGGCACGGCGGTTGGCCGAGGCTTGTTCCCGGGGCGAGGAACCGCGGCTACTGCACATCACTCGAAACACACCAAAGCGAGCACGCGAAATTCTTGACGGTGGCTCTCTCTATTGGGTAATCAAGCGCTTGATCCGGGTCCGCCAGCGGATCGTCGGCGTTGAGCCCTACGAGCGCGAAGACGGCCGCACCAGTTGCGCACTGGTCCTCGATCCACAATTGGTGAGGACCGAGATCCGCAATTTTCGGCCTTTCCAGGGATGGCGCTATTTTTCGGCAGATGACACGCCGCGCGACGCCCCGTTAGGGGTTGGCGGCGGCGATGACTTTCCTCCAGAAATGGCAGCCGAGCTGCGGG
>PTLJ01000052.1 GCA_002938045.1 Alphaproteobacteria bacterium MarineAlpha3_Bin4 | reverse complement strand
GCGGGTCCGGTGGCGCAACCGGAACCGTCGCAAAGCACCAAAGCTGACCGAGGCGATCGCTGGGTTTGGGCCCAATTCCGGCTCGTCGTCGCTATGCCAGGACATGCTATCACGGCCGGTGCGGTAGCGGGTGAGAAGGACGCAGTTGAAACGATGACCGGACAACTGCTCGGTCCGCACCTTGATCGCAAGTAACTGCGCAGTCCACGGCTCGGGCTGCATGGTCAAACCAGAATAACTGTAGGGCGCATCGCCGTACCAAGCCGTCAGGCGGGGTATTCGTACGTGCCTGCCAAACAAATTAATGGTTTCCTGGCGCCATTCGACACCGCCCAGCAACTCGCGGAACAGAGCATCCGCCTCGTTCGAGGCGAAGGCGGCCGGGTAGAGGCTAATATGAGCGTCGGCGAGATTGCGAGAGATAAGCACCATCGGCGCTCCCTCATTTTCGCCTCCCGTAGTCATCGGCGTCATTGCCGTGTGACGTCGGTCACTGTGTCGCACACCTGAAAATGCCATAGTCGCATCAGATTTGATTTCCTGGTTTCACCTCCCCGTCCCTCCCTACGAGCCGTTCCTCCCTGGCGGTTCGTTTCCTTTTCAGCCATCTAGTGAAGGCGTGGCGAGATTAGGAAGTCGGCGCGGTCGGCGGAACGGACCTGGATGTTGACGGCGTCACCGTCTCGATAGACCGTCATCGGCACGTCGATACCGGCGTCGCCGAGGGCCCAGATGCGGCGGAACATGGCCGCTAGCTCGACTACCGGCACGCCGTTAATGCCGACAATCAGGTCGCCGACGCGCAAGTCCGCCTGCTCCGCCGGGCCACCGTCGGCGAGCCCGGCAACAACAATCTTACCGGCTGCCTCGGCAGTGATCATGCCAAGCCAAGGCCTGGGTGATTGGCTGGAACGGCCGTACATGACGATGTCTTCGAATACCGGTTTGAGTATATCGATGGGGACAATCATGTTGCCGTCGAACGGTGTCTCATCCTTCGGGTTGTGTTGCACGAACAAGGATCCGATACCTACCAGCTTGCCAGCTGGGTCGATCAGCGCGGCACCGCCCCAAAACGGATGCGGCGGCGCCGTGAAGATGGCTTCGTCGAGGACGTACTCCCAATAGCCAGCGAATTCCTGCTTTGTCACAACATGCGCCGAGATCGCTGCCTCGCGCCCGCCGTGGCCGGCCAGTATCACCATGTCGCCGGGCTCAAATGCGTCCGAGCTTCCGATTTCCATTACCGGGATATTGAGCGGGTTCAAGGCCTGCACCAGGCCAAAACCTGTTTCCTGGTCGTAGCCAACGACGTGAGCCGGGATGGCGTCGCCGTGATTGTCAAGCAGCCAGACGGTCTCCGCCTCGACAATCAGGTAGCCGATGGTCAGTATCAGGCCGTCCTCGCGAATCAATACCCCATGCCCGGTCCGCTCCGCGCCGAGCGTTGGCGCCGTAAATCCCTGCTCCGGGATCTTGGAGTGCACGAGCACTAATGACGACAACGCGCGGTCCAGGTCGAAGGCCAACCGGTCGGGGTCAGGCTGCAACTCGGGATCAATCCTGAAATTATCGGTGGGTCGCATGGTCGGCCTTTCTCAAGTTGCCAGCGGCACTGGAACCCGGCGCTAATGCATAATATAAAGCGCAATCGGGTGAAACGCGAACTGTGACGTCCTCCGATAACGCGGCCGGCCGGCGGCTCGCCCGCCAAGGGTTGGTTTTCGATCATCTGTGATAAACTACCGGGCGAGGACAAAGGCGCTACTGGGAGGAATACGATGACCGCGGTGACATCGGTTCAGCAGAACTTGCTCCGCGAGCGGGTCGGCGAGGCTGAATGGCAGGTGCGGGTTGACCTCGCCGCCGCCTACCGGCTAATCGCACGGAACGGCTGGGATGATGGCATCTTCACCCACAACTCGAGCCGCGTGCCCGGCCATAACAATCAGTTCCTGATCAACGCATTTGGCCTAATGTTCCATGAAATCACTGCGTCGAACCTGGTCAAGGTCGATCTCGACGGCAACATCGTCGACGGCGATCGCGATAACGATATCATCGACGCCGGCTACGTCATCCACTCGGCCGTTCACCAGGCTCGCGACGACGTGCGCGCGGTGATGCACACCCACACCACCGCCGGCATGGCAGTTTCGGCCCAGACCGGCGGCCTACTGCCGATCACCCAGAAGGCGATGCGCTTCTACGATCGACTCGCCTACCACGATTACGAGGGCATCGCTGACAATCTCGACGAGCGCCAGCGTTTGGTCACCGATCTTGGCTCGCGTCGGTCGATGATTCTAAGCAACCACGGGCTGTTGACCACCGGCTGCTCGGTCGCTGAGGCGTTCTCGGAACTGCGCTATTTGGAGCATGCCTGCCAGGCACAGATTGCGGCCCAGGCCGGCGGCGGTGAGTTGGTGGTGCCGCCGCCTGAAGTTTGCGAACATGCGGCTAGGCAGTTTGACCTCTCCGGCGCCAACCAGTCGGCCAGCGAAGTGTCGTTTGCGGCCATGAAGCGGATGCTCGACACCGAAGATCCGTCCTACGCCACTTAAGCAAAGTTCCCCGTTACCAGGAGACAGCGCCGATGCCGCACGGAATGGTCTCAGCACCGCAACCGGAGGCCGTCGAAGCTGGCGTCCTGGCGTTGAAGGCGGGCGGAAATGCCGTCGACGCGGCGATCGCGACGGCTCTGGTACAGACTGCTGTCGATCCCTTTATGTGCGGCATCGCTGGCTTTGGCTCTATGCAGCTCTACCTGCCTGAGAGCGGCATTCATACCTGTCTTGACTTCCACAGCCGGGCGCCGGCCAAGGTAACGGAAAACATGTGGGCCGATCTGATCGAGCGCGAAACCGATGACGGCTTTGGGTTTATTCTTAAGGGCCGCGTCAACGACATCGGCTACGGCTCGATTGCCACACCGATGAGTCTGCGCGCCTATGCGGACGCCCTCGAGCGGTGGGGCACCATGAGCCTATCGGAGCTCCTGCAACCAGCTATCGATTACGCCGATAACGGCTTTACGGTGCGGCCCCATGTCGCTTATGTTTGGAATTTGGCTGAGGGTGCCGGACGGGTCGAGCATTGGAAGCGCCTCGACTTCACGGAAGCCAGCGCCGCCATCTACCTCAACCCGGACGGCGGCCGCAAGAAGCTCGGCGACGTGGTCATCAACCCAGATATGGCGAAGACGCTGAGACGCATCTCCGATGATGGCGTCGAAGTCTTCTACGAGGGCGACATCGCAGACGCCATCATCGCCGACATGGAAGCCAACGGCGGACCCCTTACCAAGGAAGACCTGAAAGCGGTCAAAACGGAGGAAAACGAGCCACTGGTGGGCGAATATCGCAACTACCGGATCGCTACTAACCGCCCGCCCGGCGGAGGCATAATGGTGTTGGAAATGCTCAACATCCTCGAAAACTTCGACATCGCCGCATTGGGCCACAATTCGGCCGACTATATCGCTACCGTCTCCGAGGCCATGAAGATCGCTACCATCGATAAGGACGAGTACGTCGGTGACCCACGCTTCGTCAACGTGCCGATGGATCGGCTGCTTTCCAGCGATTACGCGCGTGAGCGCGCCCATGCCATCAAGAACGGTGACATCGCCCACGTGCCACGCTTTGGCGATGGTGTCGAATCGCGCGACACGACCCATATCTGCGCCGTTGACGGAGCTGGCAACTGCGTCTCACTGACTCACTCCCTAGGAATGCCGTCAGGTGTCGTTACCGCGGGGCTCGGCTTCCAATATAACGGCTGCATGTGCGTGTTTGACCCCCGGCCTGGGCGTACCGGCTCGATCCAGCCCGGCAAGGCGCGGTTCACGGCAATGGCGCCAACTATCGTCTTTCGCGGCAAGGAGCCGTTCCTGCTGATCGGCGCACCGGGTGGCACTTACATTACAATGGGCATCCTACAGGGAATCCTCAACGTCATCGATTTTGGTATGACCGCGGCAGAGGCCGTCGCGGCGCCTCGTTTCTGCACCACGTCCGACGTCATCGACGTCACCAATCGCATCCCCCGCTTTGTTGAGTCCGAACTCGTTAAGCGCGGCTATATGGTACAGCGCTCGCCCCTGAGCTACCACTTTGCTGGCGTACACGCGATTCGAATTGATGACGGCGCGTTGGATGGGGGGGCCGACCCGGGTCGGGATGGTATGGCTTTGGCAGTTTAAGCCACCGCCCAACACCCGGCATACAGGTGTAGAGTATTAGGGTGCTCCGACAGTCGAGAAGCCAGCGCAGGGTTACATCAACCGATACATCCGCGAGATGGTCGGAACGAACACGCAGCACCGAGGCCGGCAACATCAAATTCATGTCTCTTGGGTCAATCGGGCGGCGGCATTAGTACGAGACCAGTTCTACCCAACTGTTGGAAACGCGGGTTCAAGAAATCAACGCGGTGCTCGCCGCTCTCGGCCTTTAGCAAGAGATCTTATGAGCCCTCAAGCCCCAGCAGCAAGCGGGAAAAGGCGCGGGCCTCAAAGGGTTGCAGGTCCTCGATGGCCTCGCCGACGCCAACAGCATGTACGGGTAGGCCAAAACGCTCGGCCAAGGCGACGACAACGCCGCCGCGGGCCGAACCGTCGAGCTTGGTCAAAACCAAGCCGGAGATGTCAACCATCTCCTTGAACACCTCCACTTGGCTATGGGCGTTCTGGCCGATACCGGCGTCCATCACTAAAAGCGTCGCATGGGGCGCGGTGGCGTCGAGCTTGCACAGGACACGGACGATCTTCTCCAACTCGGCCATCAGGTCTTTCTTGTTCTGCAGCCGCCCGGCGGTATCGATCAACAACACGTCGACAGCCTCCGTTCTGGCCCGTTCGAGGGCATCGAAGGCGAGCCCGGCGGCGTCGGCGCCGGTATCGCGGGCGATCACCGGGCAGCCAGCGCGTTCGCCCCAAATTTGTAGCTGCTCGACGGCCGCGGCGCGAAAGGTGTCGCCGGCGGCGATCAGGACTGAGCGCCCACTCTCGCGATATTGCTTGGCCAATTTGCCGATGGTTGTCGTCTTACCGCTGCCGTTGACGCCGCAAACCAGAATCACGTACGGCTTGCGGCTTGGATCGAGGACCAACGGTTGGGCGACCGGCTCAAGGATTGCCGCCACAAAGTCAGCGAGCAAGCCTCTGACCTCGTCAGAAGAGACATCCTGGTTAAAACGGTTCTCGGCCAGAGCCCGTATCAGCTTGGCCGTCGTCGCCACGCCTAAATCGCCGGAGATCAGCAGTTCCTCGAGCTGCCCCATGGTAGCGGCGTCGAGCTTGCGTTTGGTAAACAAATCGCCAATACCGGCGGTAATCTTCTGCGACGACTTGGCTAGCCCGTATTTCAGGCGGCCGGGCCAACCGCCTCTGCCAGTATCATTCATACGATGGCGCTACCTTTGAGGACGCCGTTGGCGACGGCGGTAGCGCGGGCAGTGACGACAGCTCCCGGCTCGCCATCGACATCGAGCTCGCAGACCGCGTAATGGCGGCTCAGGCCGCGGCGAGAACGTTCAACCAGGACCTCAATTTTGGACCCGACCTGGGTTTCAAGGAACCTGTTCAGAGCCACGTTGCCGGCCTCCCGCAATGCTGCAGCTCTTCGCTTGCGCTCGGACTGGGGCACCGCCGGCATGCGTGCCGCTGGAGTGCCCGGACGCTCGGAGTAGGGAAAAACATGGAGATGGGTCAGGCCGAGCCCGTCAACAGCAGCGAGCGTGTTGGCGAACATAGTCTCGGTCTCAGTCGGGAAGCCGGCGATGATGTCGGCACCGAACACGACATCCGGGCGCGCCTGCCGGGCGCGGGCGACGACGCGCTCAGCGTCGGCGGCGAGGTGGCGGCGTTTCATCCGCTTGAGCACTGTGTCATCCATCGCCTGCAGGCTGAGGTGCAAGTGTGGCATCAGGCGTTGTTCCATCGCCAGCAACTCGAACAGCTCGTCGTCTATGGCTGCCGGATCAAGCGAGCTCAGCCGAAGTCGGGCGAGTTCCGGTAGTGCCTTCAACAACCGCGCTGCTAGTTCACCTAGGCGCGGCCGGCCGGGCAAGTCGGTACCATATGAGCAGATATCGACGCCAGTCAACACCACCTCGCGGCACCCGGCCTCAACCAGCTTCCGGATCTGCAGGTCCAGACGGCTAAGTTCGACGCTACGATTATTGCCGCGTGCGAAGGGTATGATGCAGAAGGTGCAGCGGTGGTCACAACCTTGCTGGACCTGGACAAAGGCGCGTGCACGGCCGCCGAAGCTGTTGATCAGGTGCGGTGCCGTCTTACGCACGGTCATAATATTGGCAACCTCGACCTGGTCCCGGCTGTCGCCACCTAGATAGCTCTTCGCTTCCAGCTTCTCGCGATTGCCGAGCACCTGATCTACCTCGGGCATGTCAGCGAAGCTGTCGGCGTCGACTTGCGCAGCACAGCCGGTGACGATCAAATGCGCATTCGGATTGTCCCGACGCGCCCGGCGGATGGCTTGGCGCGCCTGGCGCTCGGCCTCGGCGGTGACAGCGCAGGTATTGACGATAACCGTGTTCTCGAGACCGGCGGTGACACCCAGTTGGCGAATGACCTGGCTTTCAAAACTGTTGAGGCGGCAGCCCAGAGTGATCACCGTCGGCTCGCTCATAGAGCTGCCTCCGCTCCCGACAGCAGCACCGGGTTGAGTAAGCCGGAGAAACTGATTGCTGCCGGGCCGGTCATCATTACCCGGTCGTCGTCTTGCCACTCGATCGTCAATGGCCCGCCGTCTAGCATGACCTCGACCCGGCGGCCCGTGAGCCCTCTCAGGTGCGCCGCAGCAGCCGTCGCGCAGGCACCAGAGCCGCAAGCCCGGGTGATGCCGGCGCCGCGTTCCCATACCCGGAGCCGGATGCGGCCGTCGCCGATGATCTGGGCGGCCTCCACATTGGTACGTTCGGGATAAAGGTCGTGGCACTCAAGCTCCGGCCCCAGTTCGGCGAGTGGCACCGCCTCAACGTCGTCGACGAAGAAAACGGCATGCGGGTTACCAACGTTGACGGCAACTGGGTCGGAGAGCACACCGGCGCCGATCCTGAGATGCAACGTATCAACCTTCCAGGCCAGCGGGATTTGCCGCCAATCGGTACTGACCGGCCCCATGTCGACGCTTACCAGCCCGCTCTGAGCGGTTTGCGCCTCGAGCACCCCAGCCATTGTCTCAATTCGCACGTAATTCGCATCAGTCTCGCCCATTACCAAGGCGGCGACACAACGCGTACCGTTACCGCAGGCCTCGACCTCGCCGCCGTCAGAATTTCGGATGCGCATGAATAAATCCGCCGTGCCGTTGGTCGCCGGCTCCAAAATTAACACCTGGTCGCAGCCAACGCCGGTGCGCCGGTCGGCTATGGCGCGGGCTTCGGTAGCACCGATGGCAAGCGGACCCGCCCGTCCATCGAGAACTACGAAGTCGTTGCCGAGGCCGTGCATCTTGGTGAACGCAATCGAGCTCATAACGGGCCTTACATACGTCCTGGAGCCCCGAAAAGTCCACTCTATTCACGCCTTACCCGGGGTTCAGCCGCCGCTTACGAACCGCCCGTAAAAACCTTTCCATGTGGAAGCGCGCCTGATCCGGCGCGTAGATAAAGTCGCGGCCGACCGGACACGCGCGCCGCGCCCGGCAGCTGGCGGCGAGGCAATCGCTGCCCTCGAGCACGGCTATGTGTTCGGCGCAGGCCGGTACGTCATAGTTAACGTCGCTGAAGGCCGTAACCGGGCAAGTATTAAGGCAGGGCTTTTCGGTGCAACTGTCGCAAGGATTCGCCGTGCGTGTCAGCGCCGGCAAATCGAACCCGTCCGCAAACACAAGGGCGGCGCGATAGGCGTGCCAGAGGCCGTAGACGGGATCAATCAGCAGCCCGATCGGCGACGAGTGCACGGCTCCCGTCCGCATCGCCCAGCGGTGGAACGGAAGATACGGCGGGCCGTCGAAGGGATAGAGCGCACGAGCACCGACCCCAGCGGCAATGCTATCAACCACAATGCGGGTCCAGTCGTTAAGCGGGTTGGCCTCCGTTTGGCGCCGTTCGGCGTCGACAGCCCTGGCGAACTCCCGCCACATCATCGGCCCGGCGTTACCCACTATAACTACTGCCGCCGCCCCGGCTGGACCCGGAACGCCGTCGTCCAGTCCGGGCCGGAACCCGCCGCGGCAGATCAGGCCGCTGCCGTCGAATGCCTTTTCGATATCGCAGTATTGCATCACCAATTCATGGCCGCAGCGGGCACTCGCAGTCAAGTGCTGTCGGCGGTCATTCCAAGTTCGGTGCTGTGTCGGGCGAGACCTCGTCCCGGACTCCGGTGCTGCGGCTTGGCACCACTCGGACACGTGCTTG
>PTLJ01000051.1 GCA_002938045.1 Alphaproteobacteria bacterium MarineAlpha3_Bin4 | reverse complement strand
CGGCGGTCTGAAGTCCCTGATGCAGCCCATGGACCGCCGCCTAGAAGCAGACAAGCCGGTTGATTGTTCGACGCTCAGCGGTGGCCGCCTAAGGGACCTCAACCTTAATTTTGCCGCCTCTTCTCTCGACGCCGCGTTCACGGATTGATCACAAACTCCTCCAAATAAGCCCAAATTAAGCTAAACTAGAGATATTGGTAAAAAGCGAAAAGGCCCGGTTTTCTGAGCCTTTTCGTACTGTTCCAAACTAGGTTTGACGTAGGAAAAGCAATTCAAATCCATTTACTCCGATCAATCTTTTCAATGAGTTAGCTCTTGGAAAAAAGCATGCAAAGCTCCGCGACGCTTAAGCAAGCCAAAAATTCCCGCTTTATCCTTTGATGGCGCCGGGGACCGGGTCGGAAGGGGAACGATGATCTCGATCCTGTTATTGGGGGTTCTGATTGGCATGCAGCACGCGATGGAGGCCGATCACGTTGCCGCCGTTGCCAGCATAGCGGCTGACCAGAACTTGTTCCGCCGGGCCGTCGCCCACGGAGCTGTTTGGGGCTTCGGCCATACGTTGACGTTGATGGCGGTCACCGGTACCGCCATCATCGTTGACGCCAGCCTCGACGCGGCCTTAACAGAGTGGTTCGAAGGCGCCGTCGGCGTTATGTTGATTGGCCTCGGGCTGCAAGTGTTCTACCGGCTTTGGCATGAGCGGGTGCACTTCCATATACACCGTCACGATGACGGCGTCGCCCATATTCATGCCCACTCCCACAAGGGAGAACCTAGTCAGCACAATGCGTCGGTGCACGAGCATGATCACCCCCGGAGCCTGCCAGTCCGCACGCTGTTGATCGGCGTGATGCATGGGCTGGCCGGTTCGGGGACATTGTTGATCCTGACGGCTTCAACGGTTTCGGAGCCAATAACTGGGCTTGCCTATGTTATGCTGTTTGGTCTTGGCTCGGTCTCTGGCATGGCGGCACTGTCGGCCGTCATCGCCATTCCCTTGTGCTATACGGCGCGGACTCTGACCTGGGCCAACCACGCGCTGCAGGGCGCGGTCGGCGCCGTCACTGTTGTTCTCGGCGCAGTAATCGTCAACGCAACTGTGGTCGGCTGAACGCAATAAACTTATTATCCATTCGGATAAGCTGCTGATTTTATGATGCCCGAGAAGCGATCCTGACTGGCACCTATGGCCTGAGATTCAGACAGGTAGGCTCCTAGGTCCGATTGCGGCCACTAGCAGACATGCGGGACCTCTTTCCAAAAATCAGCTGTCGGGAGTAAAGCCAACGTTCAAAACTGCCCAAGCTAAGGTCCGTTAATAGGTAGGAGCGGACTTTAGGGTCTGCGCGTACCCTGGTAGTCAAAAAATTCCGGTGGTTCGATTGCAGATATCAAGCAGACATGGGCTGTAGTCCCGGGCTCACTCATTTCGGAGGTGCGGAGCCGCCTTGTTACCGAGGGCCTGCCAAGTGCCGATCAGCCCCATGCCTAATGTAACGGAAAGACAGATCGCAGAGGTGACCGCGACGACGCCGGGCAGGAACATCCATTCGGCGTCCATTAGGAAGCGGATCACCCCCCAGGCGGTCAGCGTGCCAATTACCGCCGCGATCAGCGCCGTCACCAAGCCGAGGACGCCGTATTCGAACAGATAAATGCCGAGGACGTGCCTACGGGTCGCGCCTAGCACCTTGTAGATAACGGCATCGTAGACGCGCCTATGGTGTTCCGACGCGATCACACCGGACAGCACGATGACGCCGGCAACCAGTGTCAGCACCGCCGTTCCGGTCACCGCCGCGCTGATACCTGAGAGTATCTGCGCCGCCGCCTGCAAGGCATTGCGGACCCGGATTGCCGAGATATTGGGAAAGGCGTCGGTGGCGGCGCGCTCGACCGCATCCTCGCGGTGACGAGGAGCCTCAATGGCGGCGATGTAGCTGTGCGGCGCCGCTTCCAGGGTTCCCGGCGCGAAGATGATGGCGAAATCGAAGCGTAGACTGCGCCAATCGATCTCGCGCAGGCTGGCGACTATCGCCGTGATTTCGTTGCCCAGGACGTTGAAGGTCAGGGTGTCGCCGATGCCGATGCCGAAGCCGCGGGCCAGGCCGGCATCGAGGGAGATGGCAGCCGGCCCAGCGTAATTGGATGGCCACCATTCACCGGCCACAAGTTTCGAGGCTTCGCCGCGTTCGGCCGCGTAGGTCAGGGCGCGGTCACCATGGACGGCCCACTTGCTGTCTTGGGCGATAGCAACCTCGTCGACCGGCACGCCAGCGATCCGGACGATGCGTCCGCGGAGCGTCGGGACGCGCTTGTAACCCGTGGTTTCCGGCACTTCGGTGACGGCGGCGTCGAAGGCAGTCGCCTGATGAGTTTGAATATCGATGAAGAAGAAGGCGGGCGCCTGATCGGGCAGACGCTCCTCGATCTGCCGTCGCATGTTGCCTTCAATCAGCGCGATGGCGATCAGCACCGACAGCCCGAGCCCAAAAGAAACGATGATGTTGGGCGTCGAGGTGCCGGGCCGGCAGAGATTCGCCTGCACAACCCGCCAGGGGCCATCGGCAAACAGATTAATCCGGGGCGCCAGTGCAATCACCACGCCGCTGCCTCCGCGCAGCATCAAAAGCGTCATCAGGGCGCCGCCGACGAACCAACAAGCGAAGTAGCGGTCGTTGGCGGTGAGAAGTGTCAGCAATACTAGCAGACCGACGCCGAGCGCCGAAGCCAGAACGAAGGCGCCGCCGGCCCGGCCGTTGATGGGGGCGACGCAGGCCCGGAATAACTCCGCGGCGCGAACGCCACGCGCCCGAGCCACCGGCAAGACAGCGAACGTCGCCGTCGTCAGTACGCCAAACACGCCGGCAACGGTGAGGGCATTCCCGTAGAGCGCCGCAATCGGCGTCACCGGAAGTAGTTTGCCGACGGTCTCGATCATCGCAACCGGCGCGGCGGCGCCGATTAGGAGCCCGAACGATACCCCGAGGCCGCCGAGTATGAGCATCTGCATCATGTAGATGATGAAGATCAGACGGCCCGGCGCGCCTAGGCATTTAAGTACGGCAATAGTCGCCCTCTTGCCGTCGAGATAACTGCGCACGGCGCTGGTAATTCCGAGGCCACCAACCAGCAGCACTGTTAAACCGACGAACGACAAGAATAGGGTCATACGGTCGACGAACCGCCTGACGCCATGAGCTGCATCCTTGGTCGTGCTGATCCGCCAACCGGCGGTGGGAAAAACCGAGCCCAACCGTTCAGTCCAAGCGGCGGTGCTATTGCCCGGCGCCATCAAAAGCCGGTAGTGGTAGCGGATCTGGCTTCCCGGTTGCACCAGATTGGTCGCCATCAGGGCTGTCGTCGATATCAACAGTCGCGGCCCGAAACTGAAGACGGTGGCAACGCGGTCAGGCTCGTGGACGACCGTGGCGCGGAGCTCGAAGGTGGCGGTGCCAACGCGAATGCGCTCGCCGAGCTTGAGGCCAAGACGGGTCAACAGGTTTGCATCGACGACCGCGCCCCAGATATCGTTCTGCTTGCCGAGCATATTATGGAGGGGCACGGGTGGTGCCGTTTTGATGTTGCCGACCAGCGGATAGGCGCCGTCGACGGCCTTAAGCTCCACCATCGCACGTTTGTCGCGGATTTCCAGCGGCCGAGCCATGGCGCGCATCTTGACGACCCTGGAAACGGCCGCCGACTGCGCTGCTAGATAGGCCTGTTGTTTGTCCGTTGCCGGCCGGTTTAGGAGCCGAAGATCGATCTCGCCGCCGAGCAGCCGGGCACCGTCCGCCACGAGCCCGGCAACGATTGCCTGGCTCAAGCTGCCGACACTAGCGATGGTGCCAACGCCAAGCGTAATGCAGGCAAGAAAAACCCGGAATCCCCGAAGCCCGTGGGGTAACTCGCGGCGCGCCAACCGCCAGCCAAGACCTAATTCATCTGTCATCGCTGCTTCCGTCCGTGCCGTCGATACGGCCATCGACCAGTTGCACGATGCGGGTGCACCGGGACGCTAGTTCCGGCGCATGCGTGACCAGTATCAAGGTGGTTCCGAAGCGTTTCTGTAGCGCGAATAGGAGTTCGATGATCGCGTCGCCGGTGTCTTTGTCGAGGCTGCCGGTGGGTTCATCGGCGAGCAGAAGTTTTGGCTCGGTGACGAAGGCGCGAGCTAGCGCGACGCGCTGCTGCTCGCCGCCGGAAAGCTGGCCAGGATAATGGGCGAGGCGATGACCAAGGCCAACGGCCTCGAGCTGCTCTCGGGCCTGCGCGAACGGTGCGTCGCGGCCCGCAAACTCGAGCGGCAGGGTAACGTTTTCCAGCGCCGTCATGGTCGGCACCAAATGGAAGTTCTGGAACACGATCCCGACGTGATCGCGCCGGAATCGGGCCAGGGAGTCTTCGTCGAGGCCGGTGATTTCATAGCCCGCCGCCTCGATGCGACCGACGGTAACCGATTCCAGCCCGGCGATAACCATCAAAAGCGACGTCTTTCCCGAGCCAGACGGACCGATAACACCGACGGTCTCACCGCTTGCAACGTCGAGGTCAATGCCGCGCAGAATGTGCACCAGTCCGGCGTCACTGGTCAGTTGCAGTTGCACGCCCTCAAGGGTAAGAACTGGGTCGGAGGAGGACGTGGCTGTCATGATGGCTGTCCGTGCATTCGTGAAGGAATTCGGCCGCCTGGTCCTAGGGCGATATGGCGTCTGCGCCGGAATTTTCAACTTGACCGTCTGTGCGGCGCTGCTTGTCGCTGGGCCGTCGGCGGCCTCGGAACCAATCCATATCCTTATGATCGGCGACAGCCTGACCGCCGGTTACGGACTAATCAAGAGCGAATCGCTACCGGCCCGATTACAGACAGCGCTGAAGCAAACAGTGCCGGGTCTCAGGGTAATCAACGGCGGCATTTCCGGCGATACCACGGCCGGCGGCCGGGCGCGCCTCGCCTGGTCCTTAGCGGCACGGCCAAACGCCGTGATTATTGCGCTGGGTGCTAATGATGGGCTCCGGGGCCTGGCGCCGGAACAGACTTACGCCAATCTGAACGCCATGATCAAGGCCGCCAAGGACGCCGGAGTTCCGGTACTGCTGGCTGGGATGCGGGCACCGCCGAACCTCGGCCCCGAATACGGGTCCGCTTTTGATTCCGTGTTTCCACGGCTGGCCACCGAACACAGCGTCGCCTTCTATCCGTTTCTGCTGGAAGGTGTCGTAGCGCGTTCGGAGTTCAATCAGAACGACGGCATCCACCCGAACGCTCATGGTGTTGACATCATCATCGGCAAATTACTTCCGCTCGTTCGCGACTTGATCGCGCAGATTAGGCGCTAGGAATCTGTGGTTCCTCAACAAGCTCTAGCTGACGGATGGCGTTTTCGTCGCGCAGCGCGAACAAAAATTGTATTCCAATTAGAGAGGAGACCAACATCATGTGAGGCTTTACTATCATCGAGGTACCAGACTATCTCTCCTGTGCGATTGACCTTGAAAATATCAACCATCTGTATATTGAAAATGGTATTGCCATTGGTAGCTATTCAATATCAGAGACAACATTGCCTCCGGTGTGACGTGTCGGAAATAGGCTGTTTGGGAGGAATAGTGCCACAGGATGTTCTCCTGCATATCAACTTCTAAATTTTAGGATTTTTACGGTTTGTATTATCTGAGAATAGTGTTGTCCCAGGAAATGTGGAGGTTAACCGATTTACATTAAACTGATAGTCCTCGCCAGCAGCAAAAGAGAGAACAGGAAAAAAAATTAAAACCACATATCCCAGAATTATAACTAAGTTGCGCCGCATTTTATTTTTTTTCGGATATATCATTAATGCCTAAATAATTTAGATACTGTCTATGGTCTTCTAGTTTATAAAAATTTTGATCCTAAATTTAGAATAGAGGATACAAGTTTTGGGAAAGTTAATCTGTTCTGCTCTTCTCGTTATATCGTTTGCGTCGATAGCGTCGATAGCGTCGCTAGCACAGCGGGAACCCACTTCCCCTAGGCTACTTTACCGCACTGGATCCCTTTCTAAGGAGGGCGGAGACATGCACCAACATCGGGGCTCACACAAGGTTCGAAAAATGAACCGTTTTCCCGGTTATGCGGTCCATGTTTCATCTGACAGCGGCCAAACCTGGAGAATTGAAGCAGCCCGAATAGAGGGGATGTCGACGCTAGCTGCCGTGGATCCGGCACCCTTTATCGCATCCAACGGTGACGTGCTACTCTATTCTCTGGGTTCCAATCAGACCCGCGGGGATCCAGCCCGCTCCCAGCCAGACAATACCTGGCGGATACTTGTCGCCCGTTCGAAGGATGGAGGAAAATCCTTTGTTGAGGAGGGAGTGGCTTATCAGGAAAACAGTGGCATAACCGATCCTTTCGCATTACGCCTGAAGGACGGACGGATTAGACTATATATTTCAAAGGGTAATCGAGTATTAAGTGCGACGTCGCAAGATGGCTTCATGTTCAAAAAGGACCCTGGGTTTCGTAGTGATCGCAAGGGTGGGGTCCCGGGAGCAATAATGGTCGAAAATTCATTAGTCTATTTGTTTGTCTGCCAGCGGCAGGGAATACGGCGTCTTCGCTCATCCAATGGCTTGGATTTCCAGGATGATGGTATGGCCATTAAAGCCCCTTCTGGTCGCACGGTTTGCGATCCGCACCCAGTGCGTAATCCGGCGGGCGGGTACGTCATGGCTTATAAAGAAAAAGACCCTGCTGTGAAAGATCCGCGATTTGACGTGATCCGTTTGGCTGATAGCGTTGATGGACGCACTTGGACGCCGCGTTCCGGAACAGTTGGCACTGGCAGTGTGCCTGGTTTGTTGATTGCTAAAGATGGAACATGGAGGATTTACGCTACCGGACGTCCCCCAATGATGCGACGTTAGGATTAATCCGGGACGCAATTAAGAAGCGGCTTATGACATTTTGATATAACATTTATAAGCAATGACGTACCTGTTTGGCTTGTGCCTTCTGATTTTGGCCCTGTGGTTAGCATCCGAGATTGTAGGCAGGGACTTGTCGAGCCCCGCGCCCAAGGACCCCTATCGTATGGACCGCTGGCGCAAGGGAGAATAAACCGTGGGAACGACATACTCGGGGCAGACTGCCCGCTAATGGCTACACTCGGCCTCAAATGCCTCCGCTTTGCACGTTAGGAAATCACCGGTAAACGGATATATTATATGTTTTGTGAGACCAGATTGGGGAAACATAGACCGATTACAAAGGACGCGCCGGTATCGACGCGCCCCCTGTTCCTGTCTAACGGTGATTGCTAGGCCTCTTTTTTGTCAGCACCATTCATGAATATGCTTAACCCGGTGATGAAACGCCGGCCCCGCATCGCCAACAGCAAGCAAAAGGAATTTGTGCCCTCCTCGTGGGACAAAGAAAGCGTCAAGTTCAAAGCGCAACTATTGAAGGCGGCCAGGGACAGTTCGAAACTACAGGCAGAAGCGGTAGTGCCCGCCCAATAACCGAAATAGCGGCATATCGCTGTCTATTCAACTCCCGAGAGAATTTAATCAAGCCGCCCAAAGAAAGTCATGCGCGCTGCCTCAGAAAGTGCGATTCCAGGTTTTTGGTTATAGGCAAGAACGGCTAGAATGCGTCTCTTTTTGCCAATCGTTGGTGTTACACGATGTATCGAATTACGGCCACGAAACAGCACCAATGTTCCAGGCTCAATATTCAGGCTTGTCGGTTCTCTTCTTCCATCAACAACATCGGCCACACCTGCAAAATTCATATTGCCACCCTCAGTGTCACGAAGGTTTTTCACATATTCAAAAATCCCGCCATCTTCCGGTGCTTGCAACAATAAGGTTATTGCAAAGGCAGAATTATCAAAATGCCAGCCTAACTCTTTGCCCTCTTCAGCGTAATGAACATTGATTGAGGATAGCGGGTCCGCATATTCATAAAGCCTTGCTTCGCCGAGAACTGCAGCGGCAAATTGACGAAACGGCACAGAGCCATAAATCAACTTAAGACCAGAATCAGCCTGTATCTGGTCCGTGGTGATACAACCTTTAGATGAGGTAATCTGTCGGTTGAAAATGTGATCATCGCCAAGATCTAGGTTAGGCTCTGTCAAATATACATTATGCGACGTGTTGGTGTGAAATGCGTCAGCATAATTCGCTTTAGCTTCGGATATCAGTGTGTTAATGGCCTGTGCTGTCAGAAATCCAGGTAAGGTTAAAACACCATCATCTGCCATTTTTTGGCGGCAGGATGCAATAAATGCTTCATCATCCAGAGGGCATGCTTCTAAATCAATTACCCTTGCCAATGCTTTCACTGCATTCCTAAAAATTTTAGCCTCCTCTTACCCCACAGAAGTATAGCATTGCATCGCCACAATTTCTCGTTATGAGGCGGCTATCAAAGGAGCGCCCACAGACGAGGGGGATGAGCTAAGCCCACCAACTCTCCATAATCCCCCCTAAATCTCTGCTACGCTAATGTCGCTAT
>PTLJ01000050.1 GCA_002938045.1 Alphaproteobacteria bacterium MarineAlpha3_Bin4 | reverse complement strand
ATGATTTCAGAACCGCAGTAGGTCTTCAACAGTAAAGCCAAATCGTACAAGCTGTTGTCGGCGGGATGGCGTAAGGCTAAATTCTTAGACGGTCGAACGTCAGAATGGATAGCCCGATGAGCATAGAGTTTCTGCCCTCCGTTTGTCCGCACGACTGCCCGAGCACCTGCGCGCTCGAGGTTGAGAGGTTAGATGAACATACCATTGGCAGGGTCCGCGGCGCGGCCGACAACGACTACACCGCTGGCGTGATCTGCGCAAAGGTCTCCCAGTACCGCGAGCGGGTTCATCACCCGGACCGTCTAATGCAACCCATGAAGCGCTCCGCGGCGAAGGGCAGCGGCGAGTTCACTCCCATTTCATGGGACGAAGCGCTTGACGAAATTGGCTACAATTTCAGACGGACGGCTGCGCAACTCGGGCCGGAGACGGTGTGGCCCTATTACTTCGCCGGCACCATGGGGTTGGTGCAGCGTGACGGTATCAACCGGCTGCGCCACGCTATGGGCTATTCGAATCAGGACATGACCATCTGCACGTCTCTGCCGTGGAGCGGTTGGCGAGCCGGTACTGGTGCCGGTTGGGGCGTTGACCCACGTGAGATGGCAGAGGCCGACCTAATCGTCGTTTGGGGCGGTAACCCTGTCTCGACCCAGGTCAACGTCATGACCCACATTAGCCGGGCACGCAAGAAGCGGGGTGCCAAGCTGGTTGTTATCGATCCCTACAGGACGCCCACGGCCGAAGTCGCCGATATCCACTTGGCACCGCGTCCTGGTACCGACGGCGCGCTCGCCTGTGCCGTCATGCACGTATTGTTCACCGAAGACTTTGCCGATCACGACTACATGCAAAAATACACCGATGTTCCTGAACACCTGCAACAGCACCTGACTACGCGCACTCCATCCTGGGCGGCTGAGATTACTGGTCTCTCCGTCGACGAGATCACGGAGTTCGCGTGCCTCTATGGGCGTACCAAAAGGAGTTACATCCGTGTTGGCTATGGCTTCTCTCGCAGTCGCAACGGCGCGGTCAACATGCACGCTGTGAGCTGCCTGCCAGCAGTCACCGGTGCCTGGAAGCACCGTGGCGGCGGCGCCATGCACTCGAACGCGGACTTATACGTTCCGGATATGACCCTGATCATGGGCCTCGACGTCAAGGACGAAACGATCCGGGCGCTTGACATGTCGCAGATTGGGCGTGTGCTTACCGGTGATCAAGAGAGCTTACTCGGCGGCCCACCAGTGACGGCGATGTTGATGCAGAATATCAACCCGGCTGAAGTCTGCCCGGAAACGACAAGGGTGCTGGAAGGCCTCGCACGCGATGACCTGTTCCTCTGCGTTCACGAGCAATTCATGACCGGAACCGCCAAATACGCCGACATCTTGTTGCCGGCGACCATGTTCCTGGAACACGAGGACATCTATAAAGGCGGCGGCCACGTTTACTTGCAGGTTGCCCGCCCGGTGATAGAAGCTCCTGGCGAATGCCGCTCCAACCACGAGGTCATCTGTGCGTTGGCTGAGCGACTTGGGGCCGAGCACCCGGGCTTCGCTATGACCGCCTGGGAACTGATCGATGCGACTTTGCGGGCGAACAACTATCCTGGCGCTGACGAGGCGGCCAAGCAGCGCTGGATTGACTGTACCAAGAGTTTCGACGAGATGCATTTTCTGAGCGGTTTCAACCATGCGGATAGCAAGTTCCGGTTTGCCCCCGACTGGGGTTCCTTAGGTCCGATCGTCGACGACCTCCCGAGTCTGCCCGACCACATGGCGGTGATCGACGAGAGTAACGCCGAGCGTCCGTTTCGGCTGGTGGCCGCGACTGCACGCCGCTTTCTCAACACATCATTCACGGAGATGCCCTCGTCACATGATCGCGAAGTGCGACCGACGGCGCTGGTCCACCCAGAGGTTTGCCGGCGCATGGGGTTAGAGGAGGGTGATCGGATTCGGCTCGGTAACAAGCTCGCCAGCGTCGTCGTCCACTTGCGGCCGTTCGATGGCCTGCAGCCAGACGTCGTCGTCGTCGAAGGTATTTGGCCAAACGAAGCCTTCGAGGAAGGTATCGGTATCAATGCGCTGACCAGCGCAGATCGCGGCGCGCCTGCTGGTGGCGCGGTGTTTCACGACACCGCCGTGTGGCTAGCGGCGGCATAATGGCGACTTTGAGCGAAACCCGTTCCAATTCGGCTGGGCGTGCACATGTCGTCGTCGTCGGTAATGAGAAGGGCGGCAGCGGGAAGTCGACGACGGCAATGCATGTCATCATCTGCTTGTTGCAGCAAGGCCAGGCTGTCGCCAGCATCGACGTTGATTCGCGGCAGGGGACGTTGTCGCACTATCTGGCCAACCGGCAGACCTTCATCAAGGCCAGCGGTAACGATCTCAAGATACCTGACCACTTCACCGTCGATCCCTCGGCCGAGGGCCATGAGGAGGAGGAAGCCGAACAAGACAAGCTCCGGCTCCTGATCGAGGGCGCCTACGTCAACCATGATGTCGTCGTTATTGACACGCCGGGCTCTGGCCACGCGCTCTCGCGCCTGGCGCATTCTTACGCCGATACCCTGATCACGCCGGTTAACGACAGCCTCATCGATCTCGATGTGCTCGCGAATGTCGATGGGCGTCGGATGGCGATCATGGCACCGAGCCACTATGCGGAGATGGTTTGGGAGCAGAAGAAGGTGCGGGCCAGGCGCGACGGCGGCTCGATTGACTGGATCGTCATGCGTAATCGCTTGAGCAGCCTCGACGCCCACAACAAACGCGACATGGACAAACTGATCAAGGATCTGGCGGGACGCATCAGTTTCCGTACTGTGGTCGGCTTCGGCGAACGGGTGATCTTCCGCGAACTGTTCTTAGCCGGCTTGACAATCATGGACCTCAAGGATGCGGTTGGGCCGCAGGCGCTCAGCCCCTCGCATTTGGCGGCCCGGGCCGAGGTCCAGGCGTTGGTCAACGCTATCGGCCTGCCGCCGCTTAGGTGATCGAAGCCGATAATGATGCTGTGATTCGCTTGCTCCGGTGAACGCGGTTAAGCTCGATGGATGATGGCTGAAGACGACGAAAAATTTCCGAGTAAAAAAACCTCGCAGACGAGCGTCGATGCGTTTATCAACAAGATCGCGGCGACGCCGGTTAACAATGCAGTCGGCACACCCGGCCGGCTGTTGTTTGCTATGGACGCCACCGCTAGCCGCCAGCCGGCCTGGGATACGGCGGCTCGCATCCAGGGCGAGATGTTTCGCGAAACGGCCGCACTCGGCGGCCTCGACATCCAACTCGCCTTCTATCGCGGGTTCGGCGAGTTCAAGGTTAGCCAGTGGACGGATTCCGAGTCCGAGTTGCTGGGGCTGATGACATCGGTTACCTGTCGTGCCGGCGAGACACAGATCGGCAAGGTGCTGTCCCACGCCCTCAACGAAACGTCAAAACAAAAGGTCAACGCTCTCGTCTTCGTCGGTGACAGCGTCGAGGAGGATATCGACGAACTCGGGCACAAGGCCGGAAAGCTGGGGCTTGTCGGCGCGCCCGCTTTCATGTTCCACGAGGGCGATGATCCGCTCGCCCAGTTTGCCTTCCGAGAGGTGGCGCGGCTGTCCAACGGCGCCTATTGCCAGTTCAACTACAACGCGGCACAGGTGCTGAGGGAATTGTTGGGCGCGGTCGCCGTTTATGCTGCCGGCGGTCGGCTAGCACTTGAGGACATGGCCAAGAAGCGGGGCGGCGAGATACTCAGGATTGTTCATCAACTAAAAGGCGAGTAGTGCCGCATGCTTCCGTATTTTGTTCTCGGGGTCGGGCTTGTCGCTGGATTGCTTCTCGCCGGCCGCTGGTACTCGACTGCCGACCCGAAAACCCTGGTCAAGGTCTTTAAGTGGCTGTTGATCGGCGTCATCGGAGCGGTCGCGCTGTTCTTCCTTGCCACTGGAAGACTGGCCTGGGCGTTGTTCGCGCTGCCAGCTTTGCTGCCGTGGTTCTTCCGTGCCCGCAGCGCCGCACGCATGGCCAAATCCTTCGCCCGCATGGCTGGTGGCAGCGCCTCGACGGGTGAAAAATCGGACGTGGCAACTCACTTTCTGAAGATGTCGCTCAACCACGACAACGGTACCATGACCGGTGAGGTACTGAAAGGCACCTATGTCGGGCGGCGGGTCGAAGAGATGACGCTGGAAGAGTTGATGGACCTGCTTAAGACGTGCTGGGTCGAGGACCAACAGTCGGCGCAGGTTTTGGAGGCTTATCTAGGGCGCATCCATCCCGACTGGCGCCAGCAAGCCGGCGGCGCCAGTGCCAACGGCGTCCGCGATGACGGCCCGATGGAACGGGCCGAGGCGTTGGAGGTCTTGGGCCTGGCGGAGGGAGTCAGCGAGGCCGAGATCAAGGAGGTCCATAAGCGGCTGATCGCCGGACTGCATCCAGACCACGGCGGTTCCACCTACCTGGCCGCCAAGATCAATCAGGCCAAGGACATCTTACTCGGCGGATAGGGCGTGCTTGTGCGTGCTACGCACAGGTTGCGGCTCCTGGGCGGCTATGGCAAAAGGTCGCATCCTTGAGCGACGTCCGAGACCTCTCCATGGTTAAACCCGTTACAAAAGCCGTTTTTCCGGTCGCCGGCCTCGGTACTCGATTTCTGCCGGCGACCAAGGTCGTGCCCAAGGAGCTGCTGCCAGTAGTCGATAAGCCGCTGATCCAATACGCGGTCGACGAAGCGCTGGCGGCCGGGATCAAGGACCTGATCCTGGTCACAGCCGAGGGCGAAAACCTGATCTCCCGTTATTTGGAACATGCCGATGCGCTGGAGGTGGTATTGCGTGAGCGTGGCAAGGAATTGGAATTGCGATCGATCACCGACGGCCTTCCGCCGCCGGGGAGCCTCACCTGTGTCGTCCAATCCGAGCCGCTTGGTCTCGGCCATGCGGTCTGGTGCGCCAAGGAGCTGATCGACGAGCAGCCGTTTGCCGTCATTCTGCCGGACGACCTGGTTCAGGCCGATCCCGGCTGTTTGGCGCAAATGGTGGCTGCCTATGGCAAGACCGGCGGCAACGTCGTTGCCGTCGAAGACGTGCCGCGCGAACAGACCGCTCGCTATGGCGTCCTCGACGTCGAGATGGAATACGGCAGGCTGGCCAGGGCCCGCGGCCTGGTCGAAAAGCCGGACCCAGTGGAAGCGCCATCGACGTTGTCGATCATCGGCCGCTATATCCTGCAGCCCGAGGTTCTTGGCTACTTGGATCGTCAGGAGTGCGGTGCCGGCAACGAAATCCAACTCACCGACGCCATGGCCAAGACGATCGGTAAAATACCGTTCCATGGTTTGCGGTTCCAAGGCCGCCGTTTCGACTGCGGAAACAAACTTGGATTTATCGTCGCGAACGTCGCCTTTGCCGCCGCCCGCGAAGATCTTGGTGGGGATATCTGTGAGGTCCTGGCGCCGTTCATCTGACGGGGCCGCCGGAAAAGGAGATATCGATGCGTGTCGCAATGATTGGTGCCGGCTATGTCGGGTTGGTTTCCGGCGCCTGCTTTTCCGAATTTGGCGTCGATGTGATCTGCGTCGACGAGGATAGGGTCAAAATCAATCGGCTCCAGGCCGGCGAGATGCCGATTTACGAACCGGGACTGGAGGATTTAGTATCCAGCAATGTCGATGCTGGGCGGCTGTCGTTCACTACCGACCTCAAGGCGGCCGTTGGCGGCGTCGAAGCCGTCTTCATTGCCGTCGGAACACCGAGCCGGCGCGGAGACGGCCATGCAGATCTTTCCTACGTCTATGCCGTCGCCGAAGAGATCGCCGATGCGATGAACGGCTACACGGTGGTGGTGACCAAGTCAACTGTTCCTGTCGGCACCGGTCGCGAGGTCGAGAAAATCTTCAGACGCGTCCGCCCGGACGGCAATTACGACGTGGTCTCTAATCCGGAGTTTCTGCGCGAGGGCTCAGCGATCGAGGATTTCATGCGCCCGGACCGGGTCGTGATCGGCACCAAGAGCAAGCGCGCCCAGGACGTAATGCGCCAAGTTTATCGGCCGCTCTATCTGAATGAGACCCCGGTTCTGTTCACCTCACGGCAGACGGCGGAGATGATCAAATACGCGGCCAATTCCTTCCTGGCGACGAAGATAACCTTCATCAACGAGATCGCCGATCTTTGCGAGGCGCTCGAGGCCGATGGCCAGGACGTGGCCAAGGGGATCGGTCTCGACGGCCGCATCGGACGCAAGTTCCTGCATGCGGGGCCAGGATACGGCGGGTCGTGTTTTCCAAAGGATACGCTGGCGCTGGTACGCACCGCGCAGCAGTCGGGCCACCCGCTGAAGATCGTCGAGACTGTGGTCGGCGTTAATGACGCGCGTAAGAAGGCGATGGCCGAACGCGTGGTCGCTGCTTGCGACAGTTCTGTCAAGGGCAAGACCATCGCTATTCTCGGAGTGACCTTCAAACCCAACACCGACGATATGCGGGAGGCCCCCAGCCTAGACGTAGTAGCGGGGTTGCAGCAGGGAGGCGCCACCATCCGTGCCTATGACCCCGAAGGCATGGCCCAGGCAAAACAGGTAATGGAGGGTGTCAAATGGTGCGAAACCGCCTACGACACTCTGCCCGGCGCCGCCGCGCTTGTAATCATTACCGAGTGGAACGAATTCCGGGCACTCGATCTCCACCGCGTCAAGCAGCTCATGGGCCAACCGGTGATGGTCGATCTGCGCAACATTTACAATCCCGAAGAGATGGCGGCGGCTGGCTTCCGATATTACTGTATTGGCCGAGCGGCGCTACCACCGTTCTAGGAATCCTTCGATGACAGATGGCCGCCGGCTCGACCCGATTATTCTCCGCGAATACGATATCCGCGGTATCGTCGGCGAAACGTTGGCCGAGGAGGATGTTCGCGTTATCGGCCGCTCATTCGGTTCGATCATGCGCCGCCGCGGTGTCAATACAGTTGCCGTCGGTTACGATGGTCGGCTCAGTTCACCGGCTCTTGAGGTGGCGCTCGTCGACGGGTTAGCGGTGAGTGGCGTCAGCGTCGTCCGCGTCGGCCTCGGGCCCACTCCGATGCTTTATTTCGCCGTTCACGAGCTGGAGACCGATGCCGGCATGATGATCACTGGCTCCCACAATCCGCCGCAATACAACGGCATCAAGATCGTATTCGACGGACATCCGTTCTTCAGTAGGGAAATTCAGGACCTGGGCGAACTGGCCGCGACCGGCAATTTTGAGATCGGCGAGGGGACTGTCACGGATCGGCCTGTCCTCAAAGCCTACGTCGCACGGTTGCTCCGTGATTTTCCAACCGGGCGGGAGTTCCGGGTTGCCTGGGACGCTGGCAACGGCGCAGCTGGAGAGGCGCTGCGTTTATTAGCCGCCAGATTACCCGGCGAGCATGTCCTCCTGAACGACGAGATTGACGGCACTTTTCCCGCCCACCACCCGGACCCTACGGTGGAGGATAACCTAGTGCAATTGAAGGCTGCGGTGGCTGAACACGGTTGCGATCTCGGCATCGCCTTCGACGGCGACGGCGACCGCATCGGTGTCGTCGACGCGCTCGGCCGCGTCATCTGGGGCGATCAGCTTCTTGCCATTCTCGCGCGCGAGGTGCTGATCGACGAGCCCGGCGCGACTATCATCGCTGACGTCAAGACGAGCCGTGTCTTCTTCGACGAGATTGCGCGACTCGGCGGCGTACCGCTGATGTGGAAAACCGGCCATTCGCACATCAAGAACAAGATGGCGGAGATCGGCGCGCCGTTAGCCGGAGAAATGAGCGCCCATATCTTTTTCAAGCACCGTTATTACGGCTTCGACGATGCGCTCTATGTCGCCGTCCGCCTGCTCGGCCTGTTGGCTGGCGGCAATCAACAACTCGCCGAAATCCGCGACTCCCTGCCAAGCATGGTCAACACACCAGAGCTACGATTCCATTGTGCCGAAGACCGCAAGTTCGCTGTCATCGACGAAGTCCGCGGACGGCTCGCATCGATCGATGGAATTGAGGTTACGGATATTGACGGTGTTCGTGTCGGATCCGAAGACGGGTGGTGGCTTCTCAGGGCGTCGAACACCCAGGCGGCCCTTGTTGCGCGTTGCGAATCGGATAGCCAGGATGGCCTCGAGCGCCTAAAGGATGCGCTTGTCGAGCAGTTGCGGCTCAGCGACGTCGCGCCGCCGAACCATTAGGCCGCTTGCACGCATCGGCCTTTGCGCTGGGGATCGCTGATCCCATATAATAGAAATTGAACGGAAAGGAGGCACTGGTGCGGCAGCCGGGTTTGTTGCACTCGGTCATGGCGGTCGGTGGATTCCCATACCTGTTCCTCACTGCCTTGGTGACGGACCCGCGACTACCTGCATCCGCTGACACCGACCGAGATCATGGTGTTTTGCGGCAACGCGTGGATCGCGCTAATCCTGCAACTGGAGAACCTCCATTAGGGCCGGTAAACTGAGATAAGAAGAGTGAGAAGGGTCCTTTCATGGGCGGTGGATTTACCATTAATGCGACGCTCGAGGCGGTTTGCCACAATCTGCCGCTCGATCTTGGCGTTTATGACACCT
>PTLJ01000005.1 GCA_002938045.1 Alphaproteobacteria bacterium MarineAlpha3_Bin4 | reverse complement strand
GAGCCTTGCTGAACGAGGCGTTTATAGGAGATATGCCAATCGAAATCGCCGTAGGTTTCGAACAGGATCCTGTCAGCGATAGTGGCGAGCTTTTCGTCGTCCAGGTGCTTGAATTCAGGCGTCTGGCGCAAATGCGCCAAAAGGCTGTTCTCGCGATACAGTTTGTCGACGCGCACGCGAAACTCATCGTTGGAACGGCGAATATCACGGATGCCCGTACGTCGGATCTCTACGAGTTCCGTTTTTTGGTCGGCGATGATGGTCGTGGTGCGCGCCGCGCGGGTCAATGCGGCGATTTCCCCGAACATCTGGCCCGGCCCGAGGCTGACGTTTTTGTGTTGCTCCAGGACCTTCTCCAAGTCCGGGAGCACCACACGGACTTCCTCGGTTTTCAGAACCTGGGAATCCTGGCCCCCTTGGCCCTCGTAGCTGGCCGGACCGCGGGCTTCCGGAAGTGGATCGTTCGACCACAGTTGTCTCAACGCCGCGAAAACGCCTTTTCGCTCAATTTCCAAGCGGCCAAGTAGGGCGTGGGGGAGACCAGGGGGGAGAATGACCCTGGCCTGGCCCGAGAGCACCAGGAAGGCAGAGGTGCCGTAATCACCCTCGCGGATGATGATCTCGCCCTTCTCAAAGACCAACAGCCGCATGTCGTTTCGAATGACTTCACGAAGCGGCGCTGAGGCTGGGAATTTAGCTTCGTCCATGGAGCAAAACGGTTCCATTGACAAAAGCCGATCGACGTCGGCATCGCTTACATCGGGATCAAACGGATTGTCCCAACGCTGCGGTCTCTGAATTACAACAGCTTTCGCCATCGCTCTCTCCCCGTGCAGGCGCGTTTCCCGTAAAGGTTTAAGGTTACTTCACCTTGCCCTTGAATTTGTCGGACCCGGGAATAAGGGAGTCAATCGACCCGAAATCGCCGCCGTCATAATTGTCTGCAAACTTGCGTGCGGCTTCACCGACTTTACCGGCTGCGGCGTTAAGCTCGGCGGCGTTGTTGAGCTTTAGTTTAGCACCCTTGGCGGCGGCGATAATGGCTGCCAGTTCAGGCGCCTTGACGCTTTCCGCCACCTTTTCCAAGGCACTCCTGGCACCATTTGCGCGTTTCTCCATGGAGTCGGCGTAAGCAGCTTTCGCCGTGGCCTTGCCGACGCCCCGAAGCGCGTGCTCCAGATCGAGAGATTTACCGACGATGTACATCATCCTTTTGCGCGCCGCTGAGGCTTCGTCGTTTGACTTCGAGTACCAGACATTGTGGCGGACTTCGCCCTGGCTCCAGGATACCAATTCGAATGCGCTGCCAGCGGCGTGGCCGCCAACGTTGACCAGTTTTTCGTTAGGCACTGTATGGCAACCATAGCAGTTGTTAGCGACCTCATAGAGCTTGGAGGGGCGAATCAATCCAGCGGCGACGGACTTGGCATAGCGCTCCTTCTTATGCTCGGGCGTCTCGTTTTCCTTGGTGACACCCTTGCCGCCGTAATCGCTGTGCGTCTTTATATAATCGGCGCCGGCGCCGTGGCAGGACTCACAGGTAATGCCAGCGATCGGTTTGACCTTTTTCTTGGGTATACCCGACGTGAAGTGGCACGACAGGCAATCGCTTGCAGCTTTGATCCGCCTCAGTCCCATTGCCTTGGCAATTTTCTTCGCATCCTTGCTGCGCGGTAGTTTTTTGAACGTTGTCGAGTGTTTGCTCGACTTCCACGCAGTGATCGTATTTTTATGGCATTCACCGCAAGCGTCCGGCCCTGTAACCTTTTTGGGATCGAGCTTGAGTTCTTGTGCCGAAACCGCTCCCGAAACGCTGAACAGGAACAAGCTCACGGCGACGAAGGCAGGCAATACCAAAAGACTGCGTTGCCGGACGAAAATATGAAATAAGTTCATTTTACTCATGCTCCCTGTTGTCCGAAACTCGGCACTGTTGTTCCCCTTCGGGGACCGGGCGTCTATGTCGATATAAATCTAATTCCAATGGGCCGCCGCAGGAACCCCGGTTCGCGCAGTTTTCAAACGGCTGCGCTTAGGCGTCCAGTGTCAAGTCCTCCTTCGGAACCGAAATACAGGTCAAGCAGGTTCCATCCTCGGCGGCAAAACCGGGTTCCACGACGTAGTCGGTCTTGCCGCTTTTGATCGCGGTTAAACAGGTTCCGCAGTTGCCCGACCGACACGCGCAATCAAGTGTAATATCGTTATCCTCGGCAAAATCTAGGAGCGATTCGGCGTTCGAATCCCATTTCAGGGTTTTGTCTGAGCGCTCGAAGGTGACCGAGATCTCAGCGGCCGACGCTTGCTCGTCCTCAGCCGGTTTCTTTATTGCTGCTTTCTTAACCGTGGCCTTGCCGAACGCCTCGAAGTGAACGCGGTCTTCAGGCACTCCCCAGTCGTAAAGGCCAGACACAATCGATTCCATCATTGGTGGCCCGGCGCAGATATAGAATTCATAGTTGTTCGAAGGAAGCAGATCCTTGAACAAATCGACGCTCACGTACCCTTTATGGTGATAGTCGCCGCCTTCCTGATCCTCTTCGAGGGGGTTACTGTAGCAAATCCGAAGGTGCAAATTCTCATGCGCACGGTCGAGGGTTTCCAAATGATCCTTAAAGAAGTGCTCGGCACTATTGCGCACACCGAGGAAGAACCAGACTTCGCCCTTGTGCTCTTGTTCGCAGAGCGTATTGAGCATGCTCAGGACCGGGGTGATGCCAATGCCGCCGCCGATCAGGACCGTGGGCAGTTCCCGCTGCTTCAGATAGAAATGTCCGGAAGGCGCCTTAGCATCGACAATATCGCCTTCGACGAGTACGTCATTGAAAAAGCTAGACGACCGGCCTGGTTGACCGTCGGGATCATCCCGCGGCGGTGGAATCTTCTTGATGGAAACACGGTAGTAATCGGGATAGTTGGGACTGTCGGACAGGGAATAACACCGTATCACCGGCTTCGATTCACCTGGGATCTTTAACTCAAAGGTCAGATATTGCCCTGGCAGGAAAGGTGGCAGCGGCTTACCGTCGTGCGGCGCCAGATAGAACGAGTGTATGCCCTCCACTTCGAGATCTTTTCTCATAATCTCGAACTTGCGATTTCCATTCCAGCCTTGCTCGACATGGGCCTTTTCGAAGTTATAGGCGACCAGGGCCGTATTAACGTTCAGACGCAAGGCTTCCAGGGACAAGTTTTGTTGTTTGTTTTCGATTTCCCGGCGCCTGAGCGAGGAAACCAGCATAACCACAACCTGCAGCGTCACTGCTAGGAGGATAAAGGCGCCGACTAACTGAACCATGCCCTGGGCGAGTTCGGCGTTCATGAAGGCACTCCTTTCTCGGCTTTCGTACGCAGAGACCACTCTGGCTGTTCGGGGGATGCTCCCAACATGTTAGGCTTCCCCCTAGTAAACGAGCAGGACCTCGGCCCGGGCACCGGCGGAGTCATTACGGTCGTCGGTATTGACGGCATAGAACCCTTCCAACTGGAGCTGGATATGTTGTCCGACTGCCTGTTGGAGTTGGAAACCGGCTCCGTATGAATCGAAGGAACTGCCGTCGTAATCATGCTTGGCGGCGACCTCCAGAATGAGGTTGCGCCGGTGATGGTCCATGAACGCCTGGACACCCGCTGCAAACCCGAGCACGTCGTCGGTGAACGGATTGATTTCGGCGCCATGGGTGCTCAGGTTCGGCGACGCGAACAAGATGCCCGTGTTCGCCAACGGACCGCCAAGGATCGCCTCGCGGCCGGCCTGAGTGTAGTTGCCGAAGCTGATGAATGGGTTGAAATAAACCAAATCGTCGGAACCATGAACCAGCGACGAAATCTCGGCCGTCAGCAGGCTGCCGTTACCGATGACGTTACCGGAAATTTCGTCGTCTAGCGCGAACGAACTGTTAAGGCGGAACGCTGTACTAATGCCGCCCAACGCCCGCAGCCGCTGAATTGACGACAGCCCCAGATAAAAGGCGTCACCGCCGCCGTCGTTGGCGTTATCGTCAACGTAGATCATATCGACGTTGTAGCTGCTGACGTTAGCGTCGGCAAAACCGAACAGGGCAAACATATTAGCGTCGGAACTCCGTGAACGATCGTTGCGGTCAAGTCTGTCCCAAGCCCACATACCCGAGATCCGTAAGTTCGAGGTGTTCGGGAAGACAAGATTGTTACGCACGAACCCGATCGCATCGACGGTGTCGTTGATAATGATGCCCTCTTGGAAGTTGATCGGTTGGCGGCCGACCGTAAAACCGAAATCGATCGGCTTGATCCCGGGCACGTCGAGTTTGGGGAACAGGCTGCCAATATCGCCCTCGAAGAACAGCGTTTCTATGTCGGTGTTTAGTTCGTTCAGGAACCCGTCGTCGGCGCCGCTGAAGGTATAGCGAGTAAAGCGGCCCGGCAGGTTGTTGTCGAAGGGGCGCAGGCCTAAAAAGATTTTTTCGGTACCGGTCAACTGCAAGTTAACATTGAGGTCCATCCGGTTGGCGATTTCGGTATCGCGCTTGCGTGTTGCCACGTCGTTGTCGAAGGTTTGAATTGCAGTGCGATTAACGACATAAGCCCACAGCCTAGGTTGCCAAACGGCGCCGATGATCGGAACCTCAAAACCGCTATCGAGATTGCCTATATCCAGGAACGGATCGCCCAATTCGAGGAGCAACTTAGGACGGAAGGGAATTTCTCCGGCCGACTTGAAGGGGATGTATTCCTCGCTGAGCTTATGGACCTCGACCCTGTCTCCGATCGGCCAGAACGAATCGTACCAAGGCTTTTCCTTCCCGGCGGCGAGGGTCGGGCTCGAAGTAGCTAAACCCACAGCAACCACCATGGCCAAGGATGCAAAACGACCACTCAGCCCATAGACCAATTGATGGAAAACTTTCATTACACAGGCTCTCCTCGGAATTGACGATTTGGCGTTCTCAATCGCCGTCTCCGTTTCTTTCTAAAGTCTCCGCGCTTTTAGTGTTCCTCTTATCGATCGTTGAGTTCATGCAGAAGCGTTTCCGCAAGGGCATGTCCCTCATTATTCAATTCACGGACATACAAATGGTTCGGTCGGTCGATTGACGCTTTTTCGCCACTAGAACGAATATCAAATTTCACTTCGCGTTCCCACAACGTTTGGGCACCAGCCACCAGGGCGTCACCGGCTTGCTTAGGCGTAAGGCCGTAGTCAAAGCCAACGTCTTGCATAGCGATCAATAGGTTGACCGGGGCCGGCTGCTGTATCAGCTTGACGGTCGCCTTGTAAGGCCATTTACCAACCAATTGCTCGGCTTTGACTTCATAATTACCCCAACGCTCACCCAGCGGTTCAATGCCACGCTTGTGGTTGCGTTCAGTTGGCGGCTCGCCGGTAAAGACCAACGACAGCGGCGACGGCAACACCCGAGGCAACGAGATTACCGGATAAGGGATCGGGATTACGTGCTCTATCTCGCCACCTCTCCCGTTCTGGGTAACAAAGTAAGACTGCAGGCTTAACAGGTAGGGGTCCAAATCCATCTTGCCAGCGTGGACGTAGGACGAATGGCCGTCGAGCAGGTCGCCGTTCGGATCACGATGGCCGGAGCGGAATACCACCTTGCCCGTGGCGTCGGTAACGGTCACCTCAAGCCATACAAGCCGCTCTCCAGTAAAGCCCGTCGGCACGTTATGGCCAGTGGTGCCGTTCTTGACCTGCACCTTGAAGGCGATGCCACCTTTGTCCGACTTTTGTGTGACGATGTCGCCCAGGACATAACCCTTCCTTAGGACCTCAAGACGTTTCTCCGCCGCCCATTCTAGCCGCTCGAACTGATACTCAAGGATCTCGCGGGCGTCGTAGCGGTCGTCAATGGATTCCCAGCGTTCAGGGAACTTTGTCTGCTCGGTGACCGTGTCTTCGAACTTATCGGTGCCCCAGCCAGCGTCCACGTCGAACTGCAGCCATTCCCCAAGCGTTGCCAATTGTTGGGCCTCCGAGTTATGCGGAAAAATACCCGGGTGTATTACTGAATAATCCGGACCGGCGAAGAAGTGATTGGTCAACTTACGTTCCATGGTCGGAACCCCACCGACGACGGCTGCGGGGCCTCTTTCGTAACCTGAGTTGACACCCTGTACCTTGCCCATGTGGCAGTCTTGGCACGTAATGCCCTCGGCAGCAGCCGGTGATGTGCGGTACTCACTGAAGGCCTCTTCCAGACGGAAGCCGTTGAACAACGTCACGTCGTGGCAGGCGCCGCAGAACATGGGGTTAGAGATGTTTTCAAATAAGCTGACCTTCTTGTGAACCTGGCGGCCCGCCTCCTTGGGATCGGTGACGACCTTGTACTCATGTGTATTCTCGAGCACCCGGGCCATTTCCTTGTTGCCCGTGGGACCGAAGACCGGCTCTGTCAACCCTCCTTCGATCAGGGCTAGCCGGCCGCTGGCCTTGTTATAGTTTTTGTTAATGCGATGGCAGACGACACAGGTGATACCTTCACGCGAGGTCGGATGGCGCTCCAGGTTGGATTTAAACGTATCCTCGCCCAGATTGGCACCGACCTGATTGTGGCAGCGCACGCAGAAGTCCCCGTTGGAGCCGTTAGCCAACTGGTTGATCTTGTTGTTGAGCGACAAATATACGGGAGAAAGTTGCGAGTAAGAGTGTTGGGAGACCCCCCATTCCTTGTAATGCTTGGGGTGGCATGTGCCGCAGGTGCCAGCCGAAGGGTAACGGCTTTCGGCAAACAGCGCTTCGTGTGCATCCTCAGCCGACGTGCCAACCGAATCGGTCGCAGCAATTTCCGTAGTCAAATCGACGTAAGACGGCGCCCTTTGCCACCATCCGTCGTCAACAGCGAAACTGGGTGAATTCGCGGTTAGTTGAAATAGCGCAATCACTAAGATGAAGACAAAAACTCGGGCTAGCCTTGCTACGGTCACGTTGACGGAATTTGAGAAGCCCATACTGCACCTAATTGTTGATTTCTTTGAGATTTCTTAAACACCCCATCAGACGGCCCACGTCGTTCTAACCCCGTTACGAGACCTTGACGCTGTTTAGAGTATATACACCAGGTTTAGAGTATATACACCAGAATCACCCCCATAATTTAAGCCAGAATATCCGATTTTGGCAAGATGGTTTCTAATACCGATGATCTTGAGGCTGAATGACCTCTGCCGCCTTCCCAATTTACATTCCAGTACGTCCGGTCTACCCGCCTTACACGCACCGAAACGAGGGTGTGGTCAGTGCCTAATTCTTGCCCAAAGCGGACATCTGGCGGTGTCAAACGACCCCATATGCCAACATGGCGTCAGCGACTTTAACAAAGCCAGCGGTGTTCGCGCCTTTCAGATAATTGACACGCCCACCCGGCTCCTCACCGTATTCAAAGCATTGGTCATGAATACCTTTCATGGTGTCGCGAAGCAGTTTTTGCAGTTCTTCCTCCGACCATGAGATCCGGGCGCTATTTTGGCTCATCTCCAATCCGGAAACGGCGACCCCCCCTGCATTGGCGGCTTTGCTCGGCGCATAAAGGATGCCAGCATCCAAATAGGCGTCAATGCCATCCTGCTCCGTCGGCATGTTCGCACCCTCCGAGACGCCGATACATCCATTCTTAAGAAGTGTCTTGGCGTCGGCCCCCGAAACTTCGTTTTGAGTCGCGCACGGGAAAGCCAGGTCACAGGGTACCTCCCATGGGCGTTTCCCATCGTGGAACTCGGCCCCGAACTCTTTGGCGTACTCTGAAATTCGACCCCGACGAACCGTTTTTAAGTCTACAACATAGGCAAGCTTGTCTGCGTCGATACCGTCCTTGTCGTGTATATAGCCAGAAGAGTCGGACAAGGTGACAACCTTGCCACCCAGCTGATTGATTTTTTCGACAGAATAGGTTGCTACGTTCCCCGATCCGGACACTGCGCAATTTTTACCTTCGAACCCGTCCTTTTTCACCGCCAGCATGTTTTCCATCATATAGACCGTGCCATAACCGGTGGCTTCTGTTCGGATAAGACTGCCGCCGAATTCCAGCCCTTTGCCCGTCAGTACACCGACGAATTGATTGGTCAGCCGCTTGTATTGCCCGAACATGTAGCCGATTTCCCGGGCGCCAACACCGATGTCCCCGGCCGGCACATCCATATCTGGTCCGATATGGTGGAAAAGGGTAGTCATGAACGACTGACAGAAACGGTTGACTTCGGCATCCGATTTTCCCTTGGGATTAAAATCAGAACCGCCTTTGCCGCCGCCCATGGGCAACCCGGTCAGGGAATTCTTGAATGTCTGCTCGAAGGCAAGAAACTTAAGAACACTCTGCGTAACGCTGGGGTGAAAACGTATTCCGCCTTTATATGGTCCGATGGCATTATTATTCTGTATCCGGTATCCGCGGTTGACGCGAACATTACCGTCGTCATCTTCCCAGCAAACCCGAAAAGACACAATCCGATCAGGCTCGGCCATACGTTCTAGAATCTGTTTTTCGTGGTAACGCGGTTTGTCAGCAATATAGGGAAAAATACTCTGAACGACCTCGTATACGGCCTGGTGAAACTCCGTCTCACCCGGATTTCGCCGTTTAAGACCTTCCATAAAGCGGTTGAGGTATTCCTTGGCCTGCTCAGGCGTGGCAACCTTTGACATGCTGAACTCCCTGTTTTTTGTTGTATCCCAAAACGAGATTCTTGGACACACGCCCATTTCGATCCACGAACAAATTTGCGTCGCGAATCTAGCTGTCCGATTGGTCGGCCTACTTCCGCCATATTAACCCAACGCCGTTAAAGGGAGAAAGTCTATTTCGGCTGGAGCGATTACATTATGAAAACCGGATTGGCCTTTCCGGTAATGATTGCTCTTGGAGTTGGCAGCCTTTAGCCCAACGAGCTATGCGTCGTGACCCGGTTGCAATGTTGCCTCCTTCTCGATCAGTGCTTTTGTCTCCTTGAAAACGGAAAGGATCACCATACTCTTAAGCTCATCCCGGAATTTGTGTTGAGGCTACCGTTGTAGCCTTTTCTCACGGCGGTCTGGATTCGATATAGAGCGTCTTCATCTTAATCCTTGCCAGCCACTCCCTGACTGCATCGACGGTGAACAAGGGCTCGTGGTCGGACCGAATGTAATCCGGAGGACCGTGAATGGCGAACAGTCCGGCTAAACAGCGTTGCACAAAGTCCACGTTCAACTTACGGTCGACAACGATAGCTACGCACGTCTTGAGAACTCGTAATTCACATTGAAGATACGGAACAATCTTCCATCGTGGGTTCGGTCCATAACGAAACCACTGGACCTGACATGGTTGGGCTAACATTAGGTAGAGGACTAACCTGTTAGGGCCTGCCATGTAGGCCGGAAAAGGAGCCGAAACAAAACGCCGCAAGAAGCGAATCTTGCGGCGCGAGATGATCAGTCGGTTATTGAAATTTCTGGCGAGTCCGCTAAAACGCTCCCATCAACGCGGCGATGAGCACGATAAGGACGAGCCCTCCTATAACAGCTCCTTGGACCAAAAGGCGCTTGTCGAGATCTTCGGTGGAATCCGAACTTGGACCAGGCGGCGGGCCGCTTGGGGCCTGTTCTTCACTCATTATCTACCTCCAAATATATGTATTATCAGCTATAGGCAATCTGGATAGGGAGGCATCCGATATTCGGATTATAGGGACAGTTCTACCGGAGCACAACAGGGGACACGTGGCCTGACAAATGAAACCGGCAAATACTACAATCGTGAGGAATCGGGTGGCTCAGAGGTTCAATCCCCTAAAAAGCTGCTTGGTCCATGGCTTTAAATGCGGAAAGATCAGGCTTCCAAGTTTTTCGCTTCCCCTTCTCTACCTGTCGCACTGTGAAACCGAGATATTACTGCAACCATGTTCCCGCTCGGCTCTTTTGGATAGCCCAACTGATGATCGGGATGGCGACGCAAAGAGTGATGACAAATAAAAAGCCGCCAATCTAAGGTTGACGCAAGCGGATACCTTTCCGATGCTTCGGCGTATGTGGCCACTTACCCAAAATGCCCCAAAACCCCCCGCCTCCGGACGTTTGTCATGGATAGCGCCGTTAGCCGGCGGCGCAGCGCTGGTCATTTTATCGGCGTCCGCCGTTACAAGTTCCGCTGAGGAAACCCGAATTGCCGATCTCCGCACCTCGGGTTGGAGCGAGATTGAAAAGCGCGAAGAGACAAAAAAGCTCCCTGGCGAGGCGCCATACGAAAACCTGACTCGGGTGATCCAGTTCACCTACTTCGTGTTCGCAAAGGATAGCGAGCGAAAGGCCTGCTGGATTTCCTACGACAGCCAGCGCGACGAGATACGCGAAGGCTGCGAGCCGGCGGAATAGACCGCGCCTTGTGAATTGTCCACAACAGTGTGACGGAAAGACCGGCTCCCGAGATCCGGCTTCGTCAGCTTAACGTCAGGCCATGCCCTCACCCAAGGGAAAGGCGGAGTTAATCGGAGCCCAGCCTAAATTCCGCTCAATAGCGAGAAACGGATACAACGACAACGGGACCTAGCCGGTCGGAACCGTGTCAATCGAGATAGGATACGGTGCGCCATTTGTCTGACGCCATCACCTATGAGACACATTGTGGCGTTTTCATAATGGAGGATTTATGGCTTATCGTAACCATTGAGGAATGAAGATGAGTTAGGGATCCATGAGCTATAAAGACACGGCAGAGAGAGCGGTTCGCGACACTCGCCGCAAAATCCGTAAGCAGTGTTTGGCGGACCCTGGATAAATTGGGTATTTCCAGGTCGATCTTCTATCGGTTGTATTAACAATATCAGGCCTTTGGTTTGGACGGCTTTGAAGATTGCAACAGCGGCCCTGGTCAGGTCTGGATCCGCATCCTGGACGCCGTCCGCGAGCAGATCGTGGTACTGGCCCTCTAGAAACCGGATCCTCTGTTACGAAACAGGCTCAGCCGTTCCATTTATTTTGACGACGGATATCATCTAGTGACGATGAGCCTCGAGCCAAGCATCAAACGTTACTATGACGCCAGCCATGGCATCCCAGCCGGATGTGTGACCGATGCTGTCTAAAACTATCAGCGTCTTTTCGATGTTGCGTGGGCAACCCTCCAAGATGGCTGACAAGGCATCGTGAACGCCCAAGCTTCCTAGCCCTTCCGATGCGGCATTGAGATGGGCAAGTGCGATAGGGTTGCCTGCTTCAATGGCACATCGCCGTGTTGGCATCCATAACTGCTGGCAAATCTCTAACTCGCCCAAGCTATGTAATGCGATCATCATCCCGCCGATGAAGTCGTCACCCGACGGCGTGAGCCCTGGCCCCAAACCGATCAAGTGATGAACCCACTGCAACCCGTGCATGCTTCTGCTGTCGGGATCACGCAAGGCTGGTACCAACCAGTCACGCAGCTCTCGAATTAGTATTTCTGTAATTTTGCAGAGGGACTGGTCATCAAATGAGCTGGTGTCGTAATACAGAATTTGACCAAGACCTTCATGAGGAATTCGACCAATGCATTGCTCTCGGAACACGGCGAGGCCTTGTTTCAAATTTGCGTTTTCCCAGGTAGCTGGAACCGGTTTGGGTTTCCACTCCGCAGCTCCTGCCAGGCGGAAGGAAAACTGCGCCCCAATCCTTATGAAACCTGAGAAAATAGAGACCTTAGAATTCAAACAAAGGCCACTGGCGGACCAATTCGTAGATTCTGGCGCAGCTATGATCACGTTTAAGGGGGACAAGGATAAGTCTTTGACACCGATACAGACGAGGCCATTGTCCAACTCTACATAAAAACTAGAGTCGAAAATAGCTGAGACCTTGCCTATTGCATCATTGCTCAGAAGCTTTGCCGCTAAGCAACCGCACTGACGAACAGGGAACTCAAAGTGGTCAGACTGGTAATTCATGGTCGGCTACGATATGGGTTCCGGTTTCGCCTCGGAGCGCCGACATTGCCTCTTCCAGTTGCGTAATAATGACCCGCTTGCCACCGCCATCAAGAAAACGCAGCGCTGCATCAATCTTTGGCCCCATGCTGCCAGGCGGGAAGTGCCCCTCGGAATGCAGGCGGCGAACTTCCCGCATAGTCACTTGGTCCAGGTCCTTCTGGCGGGAATCGCCGAAATGACTGGAAACCTTTGGAACTGCGGTCAGAATTACAAGTAGCTCAATCCCAAGCACATTAGCCATATGTGCCGACGTTAGATCCTTGTCGATGACCGCCTGAACCCCTTGCCGAACGCCCTTTGGCCCACGAATAACTGGAATTCCTCCGCCACCGCCAGCGATAACCACGGTACCGCGACCCGCCAGCACCTGAATCAGAGAGATGTCACAGATGTGTTTTGGTTTCGGCGATGGCACCACATGACGCCACCTGTGCGCGGCATCTTCCTTCATTTGCCATCCGAGGTCAGCTTCAATCCGCTCTGCTTGCTGCTGGTCGTAAAAGGTACCGATGGGCTTGCTGGGATTATCAAAAGCCGGATCGTCCGGGTCGACTTCTACCTGCGTGAGAAGACAAGCTACATGCCGTGAACTGCCTGCTTCTCGAAGTGCATTCTCCATCGCCTGCACCAACAGATAGGCAATGCCGCCTTGCGAATGGGCAACACATATATCGAGTGGCATGGGAGCAATAGTGTCGCGGGTAAGTGCCTGACGCATTAGGATTTTTCCTACCACCGGGCCGTTCCCATGGGTAACGACCAACTCATTGTCCAGCATTACCAGCGGGAGCAGTGCTTCAGCTGTGCTCCTAGCAACGGCTTTCTGTTCTCGGGAAGTGCCTTCAATATCTTCGGGGTGCGTGGCGTGCCCGCCAATAGCGACAAGTATCCTGTCGTGGATGTTGAATAACGGCGTCAAGCCATCCTCCTCAAGCCTTTGACCGGATCGCGGATAGCGCCCAGGACGCAGCGTCGGCGTTGGTCGGTGCCACCAAAATCCCGACTGCTTCAAGCTTAGACATCTGTACGGAACGCACTTGTGGGTCCCCGTCAGTGCCAGTGACCGATGTGATAACCAATGGTCCATAAGTCGGCTGGTGCGTCGTTATTGTACCCGCAAGGTGTCCCGCAGGATCGTAATGAGCGCCGTAACCGATGACGACATCGGCAAGGATGACAGCGACGCTGTCATCCTTGAGAGCTTCGATAATAGCGTCATCACGCACACTCGGGTCGATCATTGGGTGCGGGTTGCCCTGCGTATATTTATCGTCACCGAGATCGAGCAATGTATTGCCAGATTTCGCGACGCCCAACGATAGAACGCCAGGAATCGGTGTGTTTGAAATGACGGCCTCTTCTGCGGCCCGGAAGATGATTTGGGCCTCAGCGCACAGGGTGCCGCCAGAAAACAACCCCCTAATCTGTTTACGTCTGGCAGGAACCGTATCAATTATTTCCGGTACTTTTGCATTCATAAATTCATTACCCATTCCGCAAGCGGTTTGAGCGGCATTCTTTAGAGAGAAAACCTGCTTTGCGTTTGCGGGCATGGGTAATTCATCTGCGCCAATGAAACAGACGGTCGCTGGTTTATCCATTTTGGCGATCCGATCCAAAACCCTTGCTGCTACATCAGCGGGTGGCGGCTTTGAAATCAGAACGATATGACTTGTGCTCGTATCAGACTCCATTGCATCTAAGGCCATTAAAGTCGATATACCGCCGACTTCCGATTTCAGGTCCCGGCCACCAACGCCGATGGCATGCGAAATTCCGCTACCGTATTGCGCGATTAAACAACAAACCTCCTGGGTACCGGTCCCAGAGGCGCCAATAATTCCTATCCCCCCTCGCGGCACTCGGTTTGCGAAGGCCAAAGGAACCCCATTGATGATCGCGGTCCCGCAATCTGGCCCCATTACCAAGCGCCCAACCTCCCGAGCTTCTTGTTTCAGGGATGCTTCTTCAGCAAGATCGATGTTGTCACTGAAGATCATGGTGTGCAGACCTTGGCTAATGGCTTTTCGTGCTTCAGCCACGGCGAATTCGCCGGGCACTGAAATGAGCGCAAAATTCGCATCTGGAGCGGACTTAAAGGCGGAGCGAAGAGTTTTTGGACGCCAAGAAACACTGCCAGCATCAGCCGCCGGTTGATCCAGCATCGCTTGCGATTGCAGCAATGCTTGTTCGGCAGTCTTTAGATCTTTCGCCCGAATGCCAATTACCAAATCACCCCCCGCCGCGGACGCTCCGACATCATCTAATAATCCGGCGTCTTTCATGATCTTCCGGTTAGCGGGGGTCCCCATCATTAATGCCGCTTTATCAATACCGTTCAGATTGGCAATGGTCCGCGACACTCGCATCAGCGCGACGGAGTCGAGATAGAACCCTTGGCGTACTTCGTTGACGATGACTGCTCTCATGACACACCAACGCTCTCGGCAAACGCTAGTAATGCCTGTTTAAAACAAGCCATGGGTGCCCGCACCACGCCGGCGCCGACCTGTCCGACACCTGGGTCCTTGTGCGCAATCCCGGTGTTTATTGTTGGTGCCAGACCTGTTTCGACTACCAAACGGATGTCGATGCCGGTGGGAACGCCGAGATAATCAAGTGCGGGAATTGTCCATTCCGGGTTTTCCCCGAGCGTAATCTCACCCATGTTACGCGTGTAGCTGGCGGCGTCCGAGGCTGCTCCAGCACCGACAAATCCGGCGACTGCGGGTGCCGCGCCCATAGCAAATCCACCGAGACCGATGGTTTCAACAATTGTCGAATCACCCATATCAGGGTTCGCATCGGCTTCTGTGAAGCCCGGGAAGTAGAGGCCTTCGGGCATCTCAACGGGTGCCGTAAACCAGGTTTCACCGGTGCCGCTGACCTGGATGCCGAAATCCGTACCGTTTCGGCTCATGGCTGTGACAAGGCTCGATGCGTCTATGCCGCGCACCGGATCCATGACCGCCTTTCCCATGGCCATGGCAATGTTGAGAAAGAACTGATCGTTGCCAGCGATGAAGGCGAGGACGTCGGACAATATTGTTGTATCAGTTGCCGTCGCAGCCAGGGCCGGTGACATGGCGCGTAAGGCCAATCCTGAGCAAGCTATGTTCCGTTGGTGCATTTCATCACCCATGGAGAGGCCGCGGGCGACAAGACCTTTTAGCGGCATGCCGTCGCCAGCGCGCAGAGCTGCACCCATGGTCGGTCCGAGGACATCCCGGATCCAACGCAGACGGTTTAAAACCTCGTCGTCATTACCGCCGAAGCGCATGACTTTGCCGAGGCCTTCGTTGATCGCACAAAACGCACGGTTCCCGAAGCGGCGATTCTCGACCGCTAGAAGCGGCTGACTAATGGTTGTCATTCCGGTCATCGGGCCGACGGCGTCAAATTGATGATTGGGTTGGAAGTCGAAGGCACCCTCGGTGGCCATTCCTTCCGCAGTTTTCAGATCTGGTGCCCATCCTTCGAAAACGGCGATTCCCGCCACTGCTCCGCGCATAGGGCCGCACATTCGGTTCCAGCCTATAGGCGGTCCTGCGTGCAAAATCATGTGTTCTTTTAGTTCAGGGATGGCTTCGGAAGCCGGTATTACGTCGACTAGAACCGGGTCACCGGATAGCATCCTTTTCAAGGCTTTTTGATTTGCGTCTTCGATACGCTTGGTTAAGGCCTCCTGCCCATGCGACAGCGTTTCAAGCCTGGAAAGTAATTTTACAAATTCGGAATCGCCCCCCGCCGGTGGTGCCCAATCCACGTGAACAACCTTAACTCCTTGCTGGTCTAGGTCTTGAGCAAATCTCTCGAGGCCAGCATTGATGACGCTTAACGGTTCATCGAGCAATTTTTTAAATTCTGGTTCACTCATGCAACATGGCTCTCATCCCGTTGATTAAGTTCCCAATTGGGTGCAATTTGCGTAGCATTATCATGAATTTATAGGTTATTTGGGAAATGTCGGGTAAAGCAAGTGTGAGCAGGCTTGCGTTTATAGGTTTGCTTGCGCTTCCTGTATAGCCTCCTGACGATAGGAAGACAGGCTATGGCTCTTGCTATACTTCGCCGCGGCCGGGGCCAAACGATAGCCGTCGGAACGCTAGTCTTGTTGTTGACCGGCTTCGTCTCTTTCGAGGCCATATGTGCACCGAAGGCTGAACTGTGGCCGAAATGGCAGGCACATGACGCGGGCGCCACCGAAATCATCGACCACAGCGCATGGAGCCGGTTCTTGCAAGCCTATGTAAGCACTGACGCGATAGACGTTAACCGAGTTGCTTATGGCCACGTCACTGTGGCCGACAAGGAGGCGTTGAACGGGTACCTAGAATATTTGAGCAACTTGCCGATTAAGCTTTTTAACAGAGCCGAACAGGCAGCTTATTGGATTAACCTCTACAACGCATTGACTGTAAAATTGATGCTCGATTTCCATCCCGTCGATAGCATCCGCGACATCGACATTTCGCCAGGCCTGTTCAGCGACGGCCCTTGGGGTCGCACCCTTCTTGAGGTTAACGACGAGCCCGTCAGCCTCGACGATATCGAGCATCGCATTCTGCGGCCAATCTGGAAAGATCCGCGCATACATTACGCCGTCAACTGTGCCTCCGTCGGCTGCCCTAACTTGGCCAAACAAGCCTACACGGGTGCCACCCTGGAACTGCTGCTCGAAGCTGGTGCACGGGCTTATATCAACAGCCCAAGAGGCGCCCACTTCGACAGAAAGGGAGGTCTTGTGGTTTCCTCTATTTATTCCTGGTTCCAGGAAGATTTCGGAGCCGGCGAGACAGCCGTGATAAAACACTTAAGGCGTTACGCCGAGCCGACTCTCGACGCTAAGTTGGCAGCGGCGTCGGGGATCACGTCTTACAAATACGACTGGCGTGTCAACGGCGTGGGCTCCTGAGTCAATTTTCGCTCTCTAACAAACATGGTGAAAGGATAGATCATGGACCAAAAACCATCTGATTCCATGAAAAGAGTTGAGAGCGGATTAGGTATATTTGAGGAACTCGATCCAGAACCACGTCTCCTCATGGGGCCAGGGCCGGTGGACGTCTATCCACGAGTCCTCCGGGCACTCTCGACACCTCTCCTGGGTCAGTTTGATCCTCAATTCACGGAGTACATGAACCAGGTCATGGCGCTCTATCGTCGGATTTTTCGTACGGAGAACGAATGGACCTTTTTGATCGATGGGACGGCTCGTTCTGCTATCGAAGCCTGCCTAATATCAATGATTGTACCCGGCGATCGTGTGTTGGTTCCTATTTTTGGGCGCTTCGGGCTCCTGCTGAAAGAAATTGCAGAACGGGCCGGTGGCAAGGTTGTGACGATTGAGACTGAGTGGGGCACCGTCTTCGACCCTCAGCGTATAGTCGATGCCGTTAAGAAACACCGCCCAAAGGTCGTTGCATTGGTTCAGGGCGACACATCCACCACCATGATGCAACCCCTGGAAGAAGTGGGCCCATCATGCCGGGAGCTCGGTTCCTTAGTATATGTGGATGCAACAGCTAGCATCTGCGGCAATCCTTTAGAAGTCGATGCGTGGCAGTTAGATGCTGTGACCTGCGGGCTTCAGAAATGCATGTCTGGCCCACCTGGAATCGCGCCAATAACCCTAAACGAACAGGTCGCCGAAATTATAAACGGGCGCCAGCATATAGAGGGAGGCATCCGACCCAATGACTGCATCGATGCGGATGGCCCACGCATTATGTCGAACTACTTTGATCTTGCGATGTTGATGGACTACTGGAGCCCGAAGCGGCTCAATCATCATACGGAAGCAACATCGATGTTATTCGCGGCAAGAGAGTGCGCTCGTGTGATCCTGGAAGAAGGGTTAGAGGAGGGTTTGAAACGCCATCAACTTGCGGGCGGCGCCTTGCGTTCCGGACTAGAGGCGATGGACCTTAATCTCTACGGTGATCCAGTTCATCGCACGGCAAACGTGACCGGCGTCTATATTCCCGACGGCATGGATGGCGAGAAGGTACGCAAAGAACTCCTGGTAGATTTTGGTATTGAGATCGGCACTTCTTTCGGTCCACTACACGGTAAAATCTGGCGCATTGGCACCATGGGTTACGTTTGTCGAAAGCCTAACGTTCTTCGCTTGTTAGCCTCGTTGGAGGCAGTATTGCGTCGCAATGGATACGTTCCACCCGCCGGAGCCGGTGTCGACGCTGCCTACAAATCTTTCGGTAAAAATTTATGCTGATCATCATTCATATGGGATGGGGTTGGCTTTGCCGTCGTAAGTATTGGTGGTTGGATCAAACGGAGATTTGAGACAGAGGAAGATCGAGTAACTGACAGAAGAGAAATGGCCCACTCCCATTAATCGGCCTTAGGGCCTGAAGTGGCAATATCGAGAGTATGTAATTGTGCATTTCACTCAATTTTCTATTTGAATGGTTGGATAATTGAGGGGATTTCGTTACTGCGGTAACAGATCTAAAGAGAATTGATTCGCAATATCTATTAACTGACCAAAGCACTCTAACAAAAAAAGGGGAAAGATGGTGCCAGGTCGAACGATGTTGACTGACGGGATAAAGCTCCCAAGATTTATATACGGTACCGCCTGGAAGAAAAACAAAACCAAGCGTTTAACCGCGCTTGCCCTCGAGCAAGGATTTAGGAGCATTGATACTGCCAACCAGTACAAACACTATAATGAAGCCGCTGTGGGAGAAGGTATCAGAGAGAAGGTCGAGAGTGGTCTTATTGCCCGCGAAGATCTCTTTCTTCAGACCAAATTCACTCACCGCCCGGGGCAGGATCATCGCCTACCCTATGATCCAAATTCATCCATACCAGATCAAGTCGAGCAATCATTCGTTAGCTCTCTTGAGCATCTTGGAACCGAAATTATCGATTCCTATGTTTTGCATGGGCCCTTGAGCCGAAATGGGCTTGGGCGAGACGATTGGGCAGCTTGGCGTGCTATGGAAGCCATTTACAATAGTGGACGAGCACGAATTCTGGGGGTGAGCAACGTAACCCTTGAACAACTCAAAAGTCTTTACAAGGAGGCATGCGTTCAGCCACGCTTCGTTCAAAATCGATGTTATGCGTCCCAAGGTTGGGATTACAATATTCGTTCTTTTTGCAAGGCCAATGAGATTATCTATCAAGGATTTTCACTGCTGACTGCTAATAGGGGATTAGCTTCTAATCCGGAACTGAATCAAATTGCCAGCCGTCACGGTCGGGATATCAGTCAAATTATATTTCGGTTTGCCATTGATATTGGCATAGTACCGCTTACGGGAACGAGCAATACAAAACATATGCAAGCGGATTTGGATATTTTTAATTTCCATTTAAACGTCGAAGAGGTGCAAACGCTCGAGGTTTTAGCCGCAAATAAAGATCAGCTTCAAGTATCCACCGGCTAGGACCGATCGGTCCACGTCAGATCATGAACTTGCTTAAATTGGAACCCAGATAGTGGCGATTTTTAGAACCTTCGCTCGAATGGCCTTTCAACGATTGGCCAGTGACCCAGAGATACAGGCAAAGATAGCCAGAGTTGTTAAAACAGAAGTCATCCCCAGAGCAAAACAGGGATGGGAACAAGCAAAACCTGAACTTAAAAAAGCCAAGTCAAAAGCACAGGGCCTAGCTAGGAAATTACAACATAAGATTGAGAACTAATCGGCGTGGATTAACGCGGCAACAAATGATTCCTGATAATATAGGAAACTCCCCGAGACCAGCTTGTATCGGTATTGCCTCTAATACCGACTCCGAAGGTGAATATTCTTTTCTCGGTCGCTGCATCCCTGACATA